>CAYSJG010000137.1:0-5951 GCA_964431295.1 uncultured Sangeribacter sp.
ACTGACGGAGGGAATTTTTCCCAATCATCGCTCCATACGAGAGCGTCGCAAGGATGGCGAGGAGGAGGAACGCAGGCTTATGTATGTGGCGGTGACACGTGCGTGTGATGTGCTGTATCTCTCGGAGTCCGAGGGATATATGGATGACAACGGTGCGCTGAAATTTCCGTCGCGTTTTCTCAGCGAGGTGGATATGGATCTGCTTGAAGTGGAGGGCAATCCTGATCCGAAGCTTCTCGAGGGGACGCGTAATCTTGTGGCGGAACTTGAGGGGGAGCTGTACATGTCCGATGTGGAAGTATGGACGCCCGGTACTGAAGTGGTGCATAAGGTATTCGGCACGGGAGTGGTGGAGAGCTATGACCCGGCTTCAAAGTCCTATCGTGTGAAATTCGGCGATAAGGTGCGCGATCTTATACCCAGAGTTTTGACAAGGCGCTGAAAAAAAGTGCTGAAAAAGAAGTGAGATAATATTTGGTGAGAAGAATTAATATTTTTAATTTTGTGACGTGGTCGCGGCTGAGTGTGCCGCGATATACTTGTGATGCCTTCAACTGACAGTCTTTTTCTAAATACAATAATATGAACAAACTTTTTACTCTTTCAGCTATGGCTGTCATGGCCATGGCCGCTGCAGTCCCTGTATCCGCGGAGGATTGGTATCTTTCCGGTACCTTCAACGATCACGGGACTCTGCAGTTTGAGGCCAATGATGACGGCAGCTACTCTGTAGGCGTAGCTCGTCTGACTTCCGGTTTCTATATCCACAATGCCAATGAGTCTGTATCCTACGGCGGTAACGAGCGTGTGAATATCAACGAAGGCGATCCCTACCAGCTGGTGGAGAACGGCAATGAGCTTCAGCTTCCCAAGGGTGTGAATGCGGTGGAAAACGCATCTCTGACCTTTGATCCCGAGAAGGCTACTCTCATCATTCTGGGTCAGCCGGAGCAGGATGCGGCGCTGTATGTGGCCGGCACCTTCAATGACTGGAATCTCGCTGATGCCAATGCAGTGCTGACCCGTGAACCCGGCACTCAAATCTATTCCGGACGTGTGGATATGTTTATCCGCAATGCCGCTACAGTAGAATGGCGCATATATTCCTCCTCTGAGGATGTCAACAAGAATTGCTGGGGTCTGGCAAGCGCCTCCACTGATGATGCCCAGGTGGAAGGCACACTTGTACAGGATGCTTTGAATCCTGTAGTGTCTGTCCCTGAAGAGTATGATATCACTTTCAATACCGCCACCAACTATTTCAGCATCACCAAGGTGGTGAATCCCGATGAGAAGAAGATCGTCATAGAGCCGAGTCCCGATGAGATCAGCAATATGTACAATCAGTATTTCGTGACTTTCGAGGGTTATGTGTCTGCTACAGTGGATGCCTCCATGTATGATCCTAAGAGAGCTCCCGGCACATTCACTAATATGCAGACCGGCGAGGTTGTGTCGCAGGTAGGTGCGATGCCGGATCCTTTTGTGTCGAATAGTGTCACATTGGTCCATGGTCAGACAATCTTCAATGAGGATTATGTCAAAGAGCATGGTGTGGAAGGCGATGAGGACTATACAGGCCTTGACTATCCCAACGGCTCTTATATGCTGACAATCCCCGAGGGTGTGATAAAGCTGCAGGACGGTACCGGCGCTGTGCCCAATGAGGAGTTCAGCTTCGTGTATGTGCTCGGCAATACATTCACCGGAATAGAGACTCTCGCTCCCGAGTATGAGGGTATGGATCTGTATACTCTTGACGGAGTGCTGAAGGTGTGCAATGCTTCAGCAGCGGATATCAATTCTCTGCCCCGCGGCATCTATGTGGCCAAGGGCCGCAAGATACTTGTGAAATAATCTGATGTCGCGATAGAGCGGCTGACAGATAATACAGTCTGAAATGAGAGGCTGCGCGTATGATGAATACGGCGCAGCCTCTCGCTCTAAGTAACGTATTCTTAGGCCATGTGGCAAAAAAAAGCGGACACTCTCGCGAGCGTCCGCAGATTTCGGACTCAGCTGAGTCCTTTAGTTCTCCGGAGCTCTCATGAAGTATGAGGGAGCCGGGTAGCGAACAAAAATCTATCTTCTCTTCTGATATAATAACCAGCAAGTGGTGGAAAAGTTTCAGAAGGGATGTTTTTTTAACACTTGGAGCGGAGCTCGTCGATTTTTGCTTCGAGAGCCTGTCTCTGCTGTTCGAGCTCCTTCAGTTCCTGAGCCCGTTGTATCTGGCTGAAGTTGTCGAGCATGTCGGTGGTGTCCGCAAGGCTTTTCTTGAGGTTGTCGATCTGGCGTCCGGTGAGTCCGGATGCAGTGGGTATAAGCTTGGCGAGCGCGCGGATGTGCCGGCTGAGCTCGGCGTATCCAATCCCTTTCTGGGCCTCTTTATTGTTGTTGCGGTATTTCCATGCCATGATGGATGCATACTGCTTGTTGATGTCTTTGGAGAGGAATGCCTCGCGCTGTGAGTCGCTCTTCCCTTCGAGGAATTGGGCGATATACATTTTGATGGTGTCTTCGCGTTTCATATATATACTGAAATACGTTATTATAATGATATATGATTCTTTATAATGTTTATGCGCGAAATTACTGAATTTTTTGTAATTTTGAAAAAATATTGGATAAAATGAGAGATAATAACGAATTGAAATCGTTGTCACTTCTGGGATGTCAGGGGACAGTATATCCGAATGACTATGAGCCCGGTATGCTTGAGACGTTTGACAATAAGCATCAGGGTCGCGACTATGTGGTGACTTTTGATTGTCCGGAGTTTACCACTCTGTGTCCCAAGACGGGTCAGCCTGATTTCGGCCATATATATATATCATATATACCTCGTGTGAAGATGGTGGAGAGCAAAAGCTTGAAGCTGTATCTTTTCTCATTTCGCAATCATGGAGATTTTCATGAAGATTGCGTAAATATCATCATGGAGGATTTATGGAATCTTATGGATCCGAAATATATAGAAGTGCGCGGTGATTTTATGCCGCGCGGAGGTATAAGCATCTATCCTTTCGCCAATAAGGGTGACGCGGAGCATCAGGATCTGGTGGAGCGTCGTCGTCTGGAGGCCTTTGCTGAAAATACAAAACGCCGTTGATTATGGAAAAGGATTCTATATTGGTGCTCAGCGGTGGTATGGACAGCGTGACGCTGCTGTATGATTATGCTGACCGTATAGCGCTGGCAGTGACATTCGATTACGGCTCGCTTCACAATGCGCGCGAGATAGAGTGTGCGCGTGAGAATTGTCGTCGTCTCGGTGTGCCTCATCTTGTGATTCCCCTGTCCTTCATAGGTGAATATTTCAAAAGCTCGTTGCTGTCGAGTCCGGATGATATACCTGAAGGGAATTATGATGATGAGAATATGAAGTCCACTGTGGTGCCGTTTCGCAACGGGATAATGCTCTCTGTGGCCTGCGGTCTGGCTGAAAGCCGCGGTCTGAAGCATGTGATGCTTGCCAACCACAGCGGCGATCATGCCATCTATCCTGACTGCCGCCCGGAGTTTGTCAAGGCGATGTCAGAGGCGCTGAGCGCCGGCACTTACGAGCATGTGACGGTGATAGCTCCGTATACTGACATCACCAAAGGAGAAATTGCCGCGCGTGGAGCCGCCATTGGGGTGGACTATTCGCTGACATATAGCTGCTACAAAGGCGGCGAGAAACATTGCGGCCGCTGCGGCACCTGTCGTGAGAGGAAAGAGGCGATGGAATTCGCCGGCATCGAGGACCCGACTGTCTACGAGGAGTGAGCGATATGTATTATGTAAAGAAACGTCTTGAGATCTCGGCCGCCCACAGGCTGAATCTGTCATATCCGAGCAAGTGCACTTCGCTCCACGGACATAACTGGATTATTGTGGTGGAATGTCGTGCGCGCGAGCTGAATGCAGACGGTATGGTGACCGACTTTACCCATGTAAAGGAGATGGTGCAGCAGCGTCTTGACCACGCAGTGCTCAACGATATTCTGCCCTTCAATCCTACTGCGGAGAATATAGCGCGCTGGATAGTGGACACCGTGCCTAATGCGTGGAGGTGTGAAGTGCAGGAGAGTGAAGGAAATGCCGCAATCTATGAAAAAGATTAACGAGATATTTTATTCTCTGCAGGGAGAGGGGGTAAAGGCGGGCACGCCGATGGTGTTTGTCCGCTTCTCCGGATGCAATCTCCGCTGTCCCTTTTGCGACACGCGTCATCAGGAGGGGGAGATGATGTCCGATGAGGATATTTTCAATGCCGTGAGCCGGTGGAAGGGCTGCCGATGGGTTGTGCTCACCGGAGGCGAGCCACTGCTTCAGGCCGATGAAGCGTTTGTTAAAGCCCTTAAGGCGGCCACCGGGATGAAAGTGGCGGTAGAGACCAACGGCACATGCCGCGTGCCGGAATCCATCGACTGGGTGACAGTATCGCCCAAAGGGGGACTTGCCCCGGGTCTCGAAAGTGCGGCTTCAGGTCTCAAGGCTCAGCGCGCAGATGAAATAAAGGTGGTGGATACGGGGCAGGATCTTGAGCCGTATTTCACGTTAGCGTGCCGTGGGGAGGCTACGGTAATGTGTCTGCAGCCCTGCTTTGTGGCGGATGCGGAGAAGTGTGCGGAGAATCAGCGTCGCGCAGTGGAGCATGTGCTTGCCGATCCCCGCTGGCGTCTGTCGCTGCAGACTCACCGGCTGCTGGATATACCCTGACAGCCGGTGCCAGACTTAACTAACGCGCCCTTCAGGAACGCGCCCTTCAGGAACGCGCTCTTCAGGAACGCGCTCTTCAGGAACGCTCTCTTATTTAAGTAACGCGCTCTTAAGATAAGCTGTCGAGCAGCTCCGCGGGGTCGGAGAGGCGTATCAGTGATGTGTCGCGTGCGAACCAGGTCATCTGCTTTTTGGCATATACGCGAGTGTTTTTCTTGATGCGCTCGATAGCTTCCTGACGCTCCATCTTGCCGTCAAACCATGCAAACATCTCTTTAAGTCCCACGGTGTTGAGTGAGTTGAGATGTCGCAGCGGGTATACGCGTCGTGCCTCCTCTTCGAGCCCGTCCAGAATCATCTTGTCCACTCTGGCATTTATGCGGTCGAAGAGCAGCGGTCGCGGCATGTCGATATAATATTTCTCTATCTTGAAGTCTCTGGGAGTGCGCTCAGCGCCGAGGAGCGAGCTGTAAGGTTTGCCGGCCATAAGCGACACCTCCACGGCGTGCATCACGCGCTTGGTGTTTTTCAGATCCACCCTGTCGTAATATTCGGCATCCAGCTCCTTGAGGCGTTGTCGGAGCCAGTCGTCGCCCTTGAGCCGATATTCGTCGGCGAGAGCCTCCCGCAGCTGCGGCGAGACAGTGGGCAGAGGGTCGATGCCGTTGCAGAATGCGTCCACATACATCATGGAGCCGCCGCATATTATTACCGTGTCGTGGCTCTGCCACACTTCGGCGGCAATCCTGAGCGCATCCTCTTCGAAGGCCGCCGCCGAGTAATATGCTTCGAGCGGTAGTGTCTCCACAAGATGATGCGTGATGCTCCGGCGCTCCTCTGCGTCAGGTACGGCGGTAACTATAGGGATGCCGCGGTATATCTGTCGGCTGTCGGCCGATATTATCTCCGTGCCGAGCATTGTGGCGGCCGATACGGCAAGGGCCGACTTGCCGGAGGCAGTCGGCCCTGTGATGACGATGGCGCGCTTCATTTACGGGCAAGAAGGCTCACGATGTTGACAATGACATCGCGCGCTTTTTCCATCGAGGGGATGGCTACAAATTCGTAGCGGCCGTGGAAGTTTTCGCCGCCGGCGAAGATGTTGGGGCAGGGGAGTCCCTTGAAGGAGAGCTGCGCTCCGTCCGTGCCGCCGCGGATAGGCTGTACTTTGGGCTTGACTCCGGCTTCGCGCATGGCCTCTTCGGCGAGGTCGATGATGTGCATCACCGGCTCGATCTTCTCGC
>CAYSJG010000138.1:0-5899 GCA_964431295.1 uncultured Sangeribacter sp.
GCCAATGGAGAACTCTCCGAGGAGACCGCTGTCAAAATCATGACCAAAATGGTGAAGCAGCGTAAGGAGAGCGCACAGATATACATCGACAATAATCGACCTGAACTCGCTGACAACGAGCTCGCCGAGGCCGCTGTCATAGAGGAATATCTCCCCAAGCAGCTCACTGAAGAGGAGATCGCCGAAGCACTCAAGGAGATTATCGCCGAGACCGGAGCCGAGGGGCCGCAGCATATCGGCAAGGTAATGGGCATCGCCTCCAAGAGACTCGCCGGCAGAGCCGACGGAAAGGTCATCAATGCCATCGCACGGCAGATGCTGGCGCAGGCATGACACCTCCCCCCCCCGGGGGAATACTCCTTTTATTTATTTCACTACTTTTATAGCATCAGCAACTCAATATGCTTACACTTCAGGTAATTAAAGAAAACCCTGAGCACGTCATCAAACGTCTCGCCGTCAAAGGATTCGATGGCCGTGCCGTCATAACTGAAATTCTTGAGATCGACACCGAAAGACGCAGTCTCCAGGCTCGATGCGACAGCGATGCGGCACAGCTGAAAAAGCTCGCCGCATCCATTGGCGCGCTCATGAAACAAGGTAAAAAAGAGGAGGCCGACGCTGCCAAGACACAGGTTGCCGAACTTAAAGGCGCCACCGCCGGACTGCAGGACAGACTCGAGGAATGCGAAAAGAAGATGACTGAACTTCTCCTCACTGTCCCCAATCTCCCATGCGACGCCGTACCGGAAGGACTTACCGCAGAGGACAACGTCGTGGAGCTCACCGGTGGAAAAATACCCGAACTTCCCGAAGATGCGCTGCCACACTGGGAACTCGCTAAAAAATACAATATCATCGACTTCGAGCTCGGTGTCAAGGTCACCGGAGCCGGATTCCCATTCTATGTCGGCAAAGGTGCCAGACTACAGAGAGCGCTCATACAATTCTTCCTCGACGAGGCCTGGAAGGCCGGATATGTAGAAGTGGAACCCCCATTTGTCGTCAATGCCGCCTCCGGATACGGCACCGGACAGCTGCCGGACAAGGAGGGACAGATGTACCACGTCAATCTTGACGACCTTTACCTCATACCTACCGCTGAAGTACCTGTCACCAACATATACCGCGATGTGATACTCCCGCAGGAGTCGCTCCCCAGAAAAAACTGCGCTTACTC
This sequence comes from uncultured Sangeribacter sp., assembly GCA_964431295.1. Lineage (GTDB taxonomy): Bacteria > Bacteroidota > Bacteroidia > Bacteroidales > Muribaculaceae > Lepagella. The sequence goes on from CAYSJG010000138.1 coordinate 1,181, forward strand.
TCCCTGCTGGCGCAGAGAGGCCGGCAGCTACGGCAAGGATGTCAGAGGACTCAACAGACTTCACCAGTTTGACAAGGTCGAAATCGTAAGAATCGAAAAACCGGAAAATTCCTACGCCGCGCTTGAGGAGATGAAAGACCATGTCCGCGGACTCCTCGAAAAGCTCGGACTCCCCTGGCATATCTTACGACTCTGCGGAGGTGACATGTCATTCACCTCGGCCATAACATTCGATTTCGAAGTATGGTCCGCCGCACAGCAGCGATGGCTCGAGGTATCATCCGTCTCCAACTTCGAGACATATCAGGCCAACAGACTCAAATGCAGATACAGAGGAGACGACAAGAAGACTCACCTCTGCCATACGCTCAACGGATCCGCACTCGCACTGCCGCGCATTGTCGCCGCACTGCTCGAAAACAATCAGACACCTCAGGGTATCGTCATACCGGAATGCCTCCGCAAATACACCGGATTTGACATTATCGACTGAGTGCCCACTCCGACGCCACACACATTGTGGCAACGCCGAGGACCACATTCCGACGAGCGGATACACTCCGGCATACTATCAAGACATTATCAACACTTTATGTAGAATATCCCCGCAAAGTGAGCTATATTACTAAAGAGGAAAAGAAAATCCCCATCAATGACCCTTCGGGCAAATGGAGCGACCTGACACTTCTTCCTGAATGGGAAGAACAGTACTATGATGTCTACACCGTGCGAAAACATGGCAAATGGGTGATGCTCAAGGCACTCAAAAAGGAATACGCCGACGACCCCAAATACACCGCCATGATCGAGCACGAGTTTGAGACCCGATATAATCTCGCACATCCCAACATCGTCATGGTCAACGATTTCGAGGTCATCCCCGGAATCGGCAAAGCTATCATCACTGACGATGTATATGGATATTCCCTCCGCAGGCTCATCGATGAGAAACGACTCACGCCGCGCATCGTCCGACGACTGCAGACACAGTTGCTCGACGCACTCGACTACATTCAGGAAAATCATATCATCCACTTCCCCATCACACCGGAAAATATCATCTTCACTGAATATAACGAGAATCTCAAGCTCATCAATGTGGGCTACGACCAGACTGCATCCCTTTCACCACAGGATACAAGACTGGACATCGAGGCATACGGGAAGGTGCTACAGGAGGTGCTCGACAATCTCCCCGAGCCGCTGCCCAGACTGCATCGCATAGCCAACAAGTGCCGCACACAGCCTTACCGCTCCATCACGGCGCTACGCCTCGACATTGAGAAGAAAAGCCCGATTTATCTCTATCTCATCATCGCCATTCTCGCACTCACTGTCATCCTTTCGGTCCTGCTGCTCATCCGCTGAACAGACTCCTGAGACTTTTCTTTAGACCCGCACGCAAATGGTTGAAGTAAAAAAAATCGCTCCCACTAGAAGCAACTTACTGAAATTTATCAAATTTCAGACCAAGCTATATAAAGGCAACGACTGCTTTGTGCCACCGCTCATCATTGATGAACTTGACACCCTCAATCCCAGCAAGAATCCCGCATTTGACTTCTGCGAGGCTGAATACTTCATGGCATATCGTGACGGCAAACCCGCCGGACGCATCGCTGCCATCATCAACCATCAGGTCAATGAAAGCTCCGGAGAGAAGGCCGCCAGATTCGGATTTTTCGACTTTATTGACGACAAGGAGGTGTCGCGCGCACTACTCGACACCGTTGAGGAATGGGGCAGACAGAAAGGAATGACCAAAATCATCGGGCCGCTCTCCTTTACCGACCTTGACAAGGAGGGGATGCTCATTGAGGGATTTCAGGAGCTCTCCACTATGGCCACCAACTATAATTTCCCCTACTATCCGCTCCACATGGAGAGCCACGGGTACACCAAAGAGTCGGACTGGCTTGAATTTCTCATGCAGGTCCCGGAAGGCATACCGGAGAAATTCAACCGCATCGCAGACATCGTCAAGAAGAGACTCAACCTCAGAGTGGTCAAATACACCAGCAAGAAGAAAATCAAAGAGGCCTACGGACGAAAAATCTTCGAGCTCATCAATGACAGCTACAAGAGCCTATACCAATACTCACTGCTCACAGAGCGCCAGATACAGCAATATATCGACGTCTATCTCAATCTGCTCAATCTCGACCTCGTATCACTTATCGTCAACGAACAGGACGAGCTCGTAGGAGTCGGCATCTCCATGCCATCCATGAGCAGGGCTCTCCAGAAGGCACACGGCAGACTTCTCCCCTTCGGATGGATACCGCTGCTTAAGGGACTCAAAGGTAAAAACGACCGTGTTGACCTCATGCTCGTGGGAGTAAGACCGGACTATCAGGGTAAAGGGGTCAACGCGCTTCTCTTCCAGGATCTGATACCGCAATACATCAAGTACGGATACAAATACGCTGAATCCAATCCGGAGATGGAGACCAATGCCAAAGTACAAAACCAGTGGGAATTATTCTCACCGCGACAGCACCGGCGCAGACGATCCTACTTTAAGACTATTTAATGCGACACGACAATATTACGCCATATCAAGACTCCCGATCCAAGGGAGAGCAGGTAGAGAGCATGTTTGACCACATCGCCCCCGCCTATGACCGCATGAATGCCATCATGACCGGAGGACTCCACCGAGTATGGCGTACAAGAGCCATCAAAGACGCTCTATACCAACTTAAAATCAACGGCATGCGTCCCAGCGGCATGGATATCCTCGATGTGGCCACCGGTACCGGTGACCTCGTATTCTCCATACATCACAGGCTGCCCCTCGCGCAGATCACCGGCATCGACCTTTCGGAGGGGATGCTCGCCATCGCCAGACAACGCCTCGCCACATACGCTCGGTCCACTCAGCGGCTACTCACCTTCTCCAAGGCCGACTGTCTCGCGCTCCCATACGCCGATGCATCGTTTGACCTCGTCACTGTCGCTTACGGGGTCCGCAATTTCGAAAATCTGCCACAAGGGCTCCGCGAGATGAGAAGGGTACTCAGACCCAAAGGCGTATTGTGCGTTATCGAGCTCTCCACACCGGAAAAGACTATTCCGAAAAAGATGTACAATCTTTATGCCGGCAAGATCATACCGCTCATCGGCAAATTAATCAGCGGAGACTCACAGGCATACAGATATCTGCCGCAAAGTATCGCCGCCGCTCCTCAAAGAGACACACTTATCCGAATGATGATCGAGGCCGGACTCGTAAGGGCTCGTTGGAGATCCATGACGTTCGGAGCCGTCACCATCTATATCGGAGAGAAACAAAACTGACACACGCTTTGAAACGAAAAGATTTTGAGATAATGGCTCCCGTAGGGAGCAGAGAAAGTCTCATGGCCGCCATACAGGCCGGAGCCGACGCTGTATATTTCGGGGTGCAGGGACTTAACATGCGCTCCAGATCAAGCGCCAATTTTACACTTGATCACCTCAGAGAGATCGCCGACATCTGCCGACAGCACGCCATGAAGTCATATCTTACTCTCAATACTGTCATGTATGACAACGATCTCGACAGGATGAGAGAGATTGTCAACGCTGTCAAAGAGGCCGGTGTGACGGCCGTCATCGCATCTGACATGGCCGCCATACTCTATGCCCGCTCACAGGATGTAGAGGTGCATATTTCCACACAGGTCAATATCACCAATATTGAGGCCGTAAGATGGTACGCGCAATGGGCCGACGTCATGGTCCTCGCAAGAGAGCTTAATCTCGACCAGGTGCGCGCCATACATCAGGCCATCATCAAGGAGGAGATCAGAGGACCGCACGGAGACCTCGTCAGGCTCGAGATGTTCTGCCACGGAGCGCTCTGCATGGCTGTCAGCGGCAAATGCTACATGAGCCTACACGAAATGAACTCCTCGGCCAACCGCGGCGCCTGCAACCAGATATGCCGACGGTCATACATACTTACGGACAAGGAGACCGGAGAGGAACTCGCCGTTGAGAATCAGTATATCATGTCCCCCAAGGACCTCAAGACCATACATTTTATCAATAAGATGGCCGATGCCGGCATATCTGTCTTCAAAATAGAGGGACGCGCCAGAGGACCGGAATATGTACGGGAAACCGTGGAATGCTATGACGAGGCGCTCCGCGCTTTCTGCTCAGGAGAGTTCGCCACCGTCAATACGGACATCGAGCAGAAAATCAACACATGGGACTTACGACTCTCACGTGTCTTCAACAGAGGATTCTGGGACGGATACTATCTCGGACAAAGACTCGGCGAATGGAGCTACAAATACGGCTCCTCTGCCACAAGAGTGAAGAGATACGCCGCCACTGCGCTCAGATATTACCCGAAACTCGGGGTCGGTGAGTTCAGACTCGACATCGAAGCGCTGCATATAGGCGATGAAGTCGTAGTCACAGGACCCAACACCGGCGCTCTCATATTCACCGTCAAGGAGCTCAGACTCGACAGAGACCCGCTCACAGAGGTCGCCAAGGGGGACGTGTTCTCCACACCGGTGCCGGAAAAAATCAGACCCGGCGACAGGCTATACCTCTGGATGCACACCAAGGCTGCCGGCGACAACACGCCTCCCGACTCGCTCCTCTCCAATGAGAAATAACAACTAAACAACATTTATATATGTCTTTGAAATGCGGCATTGTAGGACTGCCTCACGTCGGCAAGTCCACTCTATTCAACTGTCTCAGCAACGCCCAAGCACC
>CAYSJG010000139.1:0-5885 GCA_964431295.1 uncultured Sangeribacter sp.
TGGAAGGAAACCAATAATTAGAAATCATCTCGGAGTCGCGCACCTTGCTGCCGTTGCGCTCGTAGCGGCGGGCGATATAGGTCGGAGTGCCGAATTCGTGGTAGAGCGACATATAGACATCCTCGTTGCGCGGGTCCACACCGAGAGAGCAGCCATACAGCTTCCAATTCTCACCCTCCGCCTCAAGGTCTACAAAGAGGGTCTGCTTACCTGCTCCTATGTCATACTTGTAGATACTCGTGCCTGAAAACCAGCTGTTCTTGCCCCCCTTCCAGAAGAGTGTGTTGCTATACTGCGAGGCCACGAATGCATCAGGAGTCCAGGCATACCAGGAATTGGCGGGGCCGTACATCTCCTCGGGAAGGTGTATCACCTCAGTGGCGAGCGTGGCGGGGTCCACCTTTACGAGCACCTTCTCAGCTGCACCCCGGCCGCTGTTGTCCTTGGCCACGGAGAGCCAGAGCATACCGTCTTTCGACTTCACTACTGAACCTATCGATGCCTTGTCGTTGATCATTTTCAGATCTATCACATCTGTCACCTTGTCGATGATAGGGTCAATAACAAGGAGACCATACTGCTGATGTGCGGCAAAGATTCGTCCGGCTGCGGCTACCATAGTGCCTGACTGACCGTGATAAAGCGAACCCGTGGGATCAGTGTTGGGCTTGTCGTTGTCACCTCCCGCGTTGGGATTGCCGGAGCCTTCGACAATGCCCTTTATCTCGTAGGTGTCGAGGTCAAAGACCCAGATGCCGTTGCTCGAAGAGATATAACCCTTATGTTGATCTACGCCTACGAAGCCACGGCCGTCACACTGCTTTCCGGAAGGGTCGATAGTGGTCTGTTGGTGCAGAATCTTGAGTGTCCGGGCGTCGGCCACGGTGATGCGGCCGCCGGTCACAGTGGCGCCGGGGTCTTTCTCCTGCTTGGCAATCAGATACAGGCGGTCGTTCCACACGGCACCATACTGGTTGGTGCAACCAAGCTCCATACCGGGATTCTCCGCCTGAATTACGCGGTAGTGCCAGCAATCCTCGTCGGGATCGTCAGGCACAAGAAAATTGACCGTAGAGTTCTGATGCCCGTACCAGTCCTCGTTGACGATGAGGATACCATTGGTATAATCGACCTCTTCGGCAAGGGCTTCCGGGACAATGTTGTCCGCGGAAGCCGAAGCCAAGAGAATCATGAACATTGCTGTCCTTGATGCATAACTATTCATAAAGTCACTTAACGATAAATTTTACCGAGATACCCTTGCCTGCAAGCACATAAACACCGCTCCGGATGTTGAATTCCGCCACAAACTCAGGCGAATCGGCAATGAAGCTCGTATAGACGGTACCATCATCACCAGCGACGATAAATTCACGACCCTCACACCCGTAGATATAGAGACGATTTCCTTTGACCACTACGCGGCTATTGACGCCATCAACTCCCTCTACACCGACTATATTATCCTTCTCCACTTTCACGGGGATAGTAATATCGCTGGTACGGCCATTAGAAGTCACATTGAGCATCATGTTGCCCTCTCCCTCGGCTACCGGAGTGAGAATAAGCGTCCTGCCATCAAGTGCTGCCTTCACGAAGGGGATGCTTTCGGTATATGTACTATTGATGCCCGTCCCCTCGTCGCCACTGGCTATATAGTCGTCTGGGAGAGAGTAAGCAATATTATAGTCGATATTGTCGGGATCGCTCACCACCTCGGAGAGTTCAAGCTTGTAAGGTTCTTCATCCTCTTCGCTTCCGTGTAACTTCAGCGTGAGCTGCTTGAGCTCCTCATCCATGCCTGGTGCATATTTGTCTGGGAAGATAGGCATTGCCTGGAACCAATAGTAGGGTTCGAGCTCGATGGTACGCTTGATGCTTCCGGTGGCGGGGTCCACGAAGTGGATCCAGTTGTAGCGGTAATGGCCCGAAGCCTTCACCTCGGTAGTCATCACGATAAACTCGCCGGAGCGGTCGTCGAAACGCGAGGTGCCGTAGGTACCCTGACTCAGATTGCCGGTGTGGGCGGGAAGCTTCGGATCCTTGAGCGAGAAGAAGGGCTTGACGAGGGTCGGATCAGAGCCGATTTCCCAGCAATAGAACACGCCGTCGCCTCCATTGGAGATTCCGCTGCCCGGAGAGAACCAGAGCACGTTGCGGCTCCGGCAGCCGAAGAACTGTGTGGTGCGCCATGCGCCCCAGCCGCAGGTCACCTTACCTATCGAGGCCGGCATATCAACACTCTTGTCTGCAATCTCCTCGAGTGTCTCGGGATTGTAGCATACGAAACGGGAAGCCGTCTTATCAGTGGTAAACGATGCCACCCAGACCATGCCGTCGGCCGACTGGGTGATGCCCTGCACATTGGCGTCGGCAAATGTCTTCACGAGCTCATGACGCTCCGTATCGATTACGAAGACACCCTGGTTCTGGCGGATACCGAACACATACTTGCCGGCATGGACCATATCGCCTATCTGGCCGTTGTAGAGGTCGGTCGATTCTGCCTCGGGATTGTCGGAAGTGGGAATCTTGCCGGTGACGGTGAAGCTGTCGATGTCCACTATATATACACCCTGATGTGTGCCGACATACACCTTAGAAGAGGTGGCTCCCACTACGGAGCGGCCGTCGCCGGAGCGGTCTTCGCCCTCAACCTTCAGGTCATTGATGCTGCCGAGACGCTTGAGGGTCTTGGCATCGGCCACGACCACACGGCCGCCGCCGGGGAGGGGATCGCCGCCGTCTGCCGCTTGCTTGGAGATTACGATGAGGCGCTCATTCCAGATGGCGCCATACTGCGAGGTGCAGCCGAACGACATGCCGGGATTCTCACGCTCGTAAGCCTGATAGAGCATCTTGCCCTCCTTGGTGAGATAGTTGGCGCCGCCGTTGGTGTGGCCGTACCACTCTTCGTTGAGGAAGAGGGTGCCGTCGAGATAGGTGTTCTCGGCGAGGGGTGTGCGGTCGGGGTCAACGACCTTGACGGTGTATTCCTTCACGAAACCGCCGGCATCACCGGCCGTAATCACAAGCTTGCACTCGCCTACGCGGTGGCCGCTCAGCTCGGGATAGGAAGCATTCTTATTGTTCTCGTCCCAAAGGCGTACATTGTAGGTGGAGGCAATCATCGTCTCCTTGCTTTCGCCGGCGCCCACGAGCTTCACAGAATAATTCTTCTTCTCGGCATTCTCGGGGAATACCTCGCAGTCGATAAGCTTGATATGCTTGGGATTGAGTACGATTTCGTCGCCTTCTATGCCTTTGATTTTAAGGTCCTCGACGTAAATTACAGCGCTTGCAAAATCAAAATTATCGGAGGTAATCTCGTTCTCGCCGACCTTAGCGGCGACCTGACCGGTGGATACTTCCTTACCCTTGAGTTTGAGGTCGGAGAATACGAGATTGCCGTCGGAATAGGTGGCGGCAGCGGTCTTCTCACCCTCTTCGCCGGGTACGGTATAGGTCAGCGTGAATGTAGAGCCTTCGGCGGCAGTGGCGGCGGCGCCGCAAGCTTCGGCAAACCGGGCAGGGAGATTCTCCATATTGTAGGTAAACTCTACAGGCACCGTCATCACATCTACCGTAGAATATTTTACTGTCTCACGCGACATGACCGGCTCGCCGAGATTGATGTCTGTAATCTCCGGGGAACTGATGGCAGACTTCTTCCAATTGGATGCAGCCTCATATGCATTTTTTGCACCGACCGGCACAACTACAGGAGCGAATGTCTGATAGTTCTTTGTAGCGAATGAATAAGAGCCGCAGGTTCCGGGAGTCGTGGCGCACACATAGAATTTCACGTCATCGCCGTTGCAACCTTTTGCCATGTAGCTGCCCAGAGAGGTAACCGAAGCGGGAATCACGATTTCGCTGAATCCGCAATTCTGGAAGCATCTGTCGCCGATTTTTGTCAGGGTAGAGGGCAGCTCGATGTTCTTAAGCTGCTTATTGCCGTCAAGCGCATTGCTTCCGATTTCATTCAGACCTTCGTTAAGGCGCAGTTCCGTAATTGACGTGCAGTTGGCAAAAGCATAATTGCCGATGGTGCGAAGTGCGGACGGCAAAGTAACGACAGCCTCAGCGGCATCGGTGTTCTCTGCTTCATCGGCGGTGGCCTTCAGCTGCCCGGCCTCGCTCTTGTTAAACTTGAACCCTCTGAGATTGGAGCAGTTGCGGAAAGCATTGTTGCCGATACTCTCCACCTTGTCCGACATGGTCACGCTCTCAAGGGAGGAACACCCGTCGAAAATACTTGTGGGGAGGGCTGTGATGGCGTCGGGGATGACGGCACTTGTCAGTGCCCGGCACTGATTGAATGCGGAGTTGCCGATTTTGGTAATGGTTGAGGGAATCTCAAACTTGAGCTTGTAGCAATAGCCGAACACGGACGCTCCGAGTTCAGTGACATCGGGCGAAAGTTCCACGCTTTCAAGCGCGGTGCACTGATAGAACGTAGACTCGGGAATAACTTTCATGGAAGCCGGGAGTTTGGCCTTGGCAAGGCTTGTGCAGCTATTGAAGACCCGTCCGGCAAGCTCTACATTCTCAGGCACTTCGACCTGAACGATTCCGGAGCCATAGAAAGCGTTCTCTCCGATGCTCTTGAGAGAAGCGGGGAAGTTGACGAAAGTAAGCGCCTTGGTGTTGTCGAAAGCCCGCTGGCCGATTGAAACAAGTCCTTCCGGCATAGTGAGGGCACCGAGCATTTTGCACCCTGAGAAAGCGCTGTTGCCGATTTCGGTCACTGTACCGGCAAATGTGAATTTTGACATCCCGGAGCAATCTGTGCATAGATATGCCGGAAGCCTGTCGATGGTTTTCGGCAGGGAGATGCTCGTGATATTTGAGGCGCCGTAAAAAGCACTGTCGGTGAGGGCCACAACCTTGAGGTCCTTGCCCTGATATTTCACAACATCGGGCACCACTACCTCGGCGGGATAGGCGGCGTTGGCTTTAGTCACATTTGCTCTGTTGACTGCACCCTCGAAGGGCATATAGGTCACGACGGCCTCGTTGGCTTCATCGGAAAGGACAGTCACCTTATAGGAGACGCCGCCGAGCACAAAGCGGTCGTTGACGTTGACGGGAAGGAGGAAATCGGCATATTTGGTGAAACCGCTCCAGCCCGGTGCGCTCTGATAGGTCAAATCGAAACCGTTGGGCACAGTGAGGGTGGCATTTGTCAGGGCAGCCTCGCTGAATGTATTGGCGTATGCAGCGGCGGGAGCGGTGCTCTCGGCTTTAACGGAAATCAGGGCATCGCAGCCTGCGAATGCTGACTCACCCAGAGTCTTGACAGTGACGGGCACGGTGAGGCTTGTCAGAGATGCGCAACTTTCAAAAGCGGATTTGCCAACCTCGCGGATATGGGCAGGAAGAACAATCTCCTTGACGGCGGTGCATCCGAAAATGCCTTCTGGAAGTTTCTCTATTTTCGAGGGGAAGAAAAGGTCGGCAAAACCAACGCATCCGTAGAATGCATTCTCTCCGATGGATGTGATATTATCGAATCGGTCCGTGCCGACAGTCGTGAGAGAGCCGTCGGCGGAGCGACGCGAGAGTTTCGTAAGAGTAGAGCCGGCAAATGCCATTTTACCGATTTTTGTGACATTATCGGGGAGAATCACCTCCGTAACCTCAGAGCCGGTCATGGCATCATCGGCAATGGCCACGACCTTGTAGGTTATGCCGCCATCGACAAACAAGGCGGGAATCTCCACAGTGCCGGAATATGAAGAGAGGGTCTCCCCCTCTATCTCGACGGGAGCGGTCACTGTCACGGTCTTATTCTGATAGTTCGCGAGCTTGTAGTAGACGCCATCAATCTTGAAGAGGGTCTTGGCATCTTCGGGCATCGGCGATGGAGCGGCCTTGAAGTT
>CAYSJG010000140.1:0-5769 GCA_964431295.1 uncultured Sangeribacter sp.
GCATCAAAAATCGGTCGCCCCTGCGTTAACATTTTTTGTGAGATGGGGTCTTAGTACATATTAATCCTGATCTGCAACAGTAGACTATGAAAGATTCACGATATGATACATCGCTGTACCTCCCCACAACACGCGATGAAATGAAAAGACTTGGCTGGACACAGGCTGACATCATACTCTTCTCCGGAGACGCTTACGTGGATCATCCCTCTTTTGGCGCGGCTGTCATAGGCCGTGTGCTTCAGTCGCAAGGTTACAAGGTAGCCATAGTGCCGCAGCCGAATTGGCGCGATGACCTCCGGGATTTTAAGAAACTCGGCGTGCCGCGTCTTTTCTTCGGCATATCCCCCGGAGCAATGGACTCTATGGTGAATCATTACACCGCCAACCGTCGCATGCGTCATGACGATGCCTATACCCCCGGAGGGAAGCACGGCGCTCGTCCCGATTTCCCCTCAATTGTATATTCTAAAATCCTCAAGCAGCTCTATCCGGATATCCCCGTCATAGCCGGGGGTATCGAGACTTCGCTGCGCCGCCTCTCGCATTACGACTATTGGGAAGACCGTCTCCGGCCTTCGATACTTATGGACGCTCCCGCCGACATGATAGTCTATGGCATGGGTGAACGCACTGTCATACAGCTCGCAAAGCGCATGGACGCCGGTGAAAATATCGCTGATATAAAGGATATCCCTCAGACGGTATTCATCATGCCCGCTGATACACGCATCCCTGAGGAGGATATCGTGCTCCATAGTTTCGAGGAGTGCATGCGCCATAAGAATTTTCAGGCAGAAAATTTCAAATATATAGAGGAGGAGAGCAACCGGATGTACGGACGCCGGATGTGGCAGAAGACCGGTGATGTATATGTATGTGTCAATCCTATGTACCCTCAGATGACCACAGAGGAGATCGACGCCTCTTTCGACCTCCCGTATACCCGCTATCCGCATCCGCGATATAAGGGGAAGACTATTCCGGCCTATGAGATGATACGGCATTCCGTCAATATGCATCGGGGATGCTTCGGCGGCTGCGCATTCTGTACGATATCGGCTCATCAGGGGAAGTTTATAGCCTCCAGAAGCAAGGAGTCTATCATGAAGGAGGTGAGACAGATCACACGCATGGATGACTTCAAGGGATATATCTCCGACCTTGGGGGACCTTCGGCCAATATGTATGCGATGGGGGGACGTGACAAAAGTATCTGCGCGAAATGTGCGCGTCCGAGCTGTCTGCATCCCCGGCCGTGTCCCAATCTCAACAATGATCATGCTCCGCTGCTCGATATCTACAGAAGCGTGGATGCCTTGCCGGAGGTCAAAAAGTCGTTTGTGGGATCGGGTGTGAGATATGACCTGTGTATGGCACACTCCGGTGACGCACGCGTAAATGAAACCAACCGCGAGTATATCCGTCAGCTTATAGGCCGTCATGTCAGCGGTCGGCTGAAAGTGGCTCCGGAGCATACGTCGCAGAGGGTGCTCGACATTATGCGTAAACCCTCTTTTGAACTCTTTTATAAATTTAAAGCTATCTTCGACCGCATAAACCGCGAGGAGGGGTTGCGCCAGCAGATCATACCCTATTTCATCTCCTCGCATCCGGGTTGTAGCGAAGAGGATATGGCCGAACTTGCCGCCATCACCAAAAGCCTTGACTTCCATCTCGAGCAGGTGCAGGACTTCACACCCACGCCGATGACTGTCTCTACCGAGATTTATTACACCGGTATTCATCCATATACCGGCGAGAGAATTTATACCGCGCATGGCGAAAAGGATAAACTCGCTCAGCGTCAGTATTTCTTCTGGTATAAGCCTGATGCCAGAGCGGGGATATGTCGTGCGCTGCGGCGACTACACAGGCCTGACCTTGAGAAGCAGCTCTTCTCCGGACGTTCTCATCCGCGGACAGCGGAAAAGAAGCCGAGAAGATAGATGTGGCGCATACGCGCATACTACTATTTTCGGATTTTGGCATAAAAATATATTTTTTTAATTTTGTGAAAAATATAAGCAAAAATGGTGGGCTTCGTCTTACTTGTTTTTTGTGGATAAAAGAGATAAGTAACTATAAATCTAATACTTGATGATATGAAATCAATATTTAAGACGATGGGTTTACTGATGCTCCCGGCGGTAATGGCCGGATGTGCCGGCGGTCCTGACGCCGAAGAAACGATCATCGAAAAGCCGAATGTATCTGTAGAAAACGGGCTGCTTACTCCGGAAGTGCTCGAGGCTATGGGGCGGGTAGGCCACGCTGTTACTTCCCCTGACGGCTCTGTGATAGCTTTTACGCTCTCTTATGAAAGCATCGAGCTCAATAAGAGCAATGCAGAGATATATACCGTGAAGCCGGATGGTTCGCAGCTTACGCGCCTGACCAAGACCGCTTCCTCGGAGAGTAATCTCGCATGGTATGACGGCGGCAAGCGTCTCGCTTACCTGTTTAAAGATGAAAAGAGCGGCAAGCGTCAGCTCTTCTCCTGCGCCCCCGATGGTTCTGAAGTGGTATGTATGTCGCAGATGGAGAATGGTGTGGAGAGCTTCAAATTCTCGCCCGACGGCAAGAAGGTGCTCCTTGTCTCGCCTATTAAAGCCTGGGAGAAGGACTCCACCCTCTTCAAGGGACTTGACAAGACCACAGGGCGTCTGGTCAATGACCTGATGTATAAGCACTGGGATGAATGGGTGACTGAGATACCGCATCCTTTTGTGGCTGACTTCAACGGCAAGGAGGTTGAGAATCCCAAGGATATCATGGAGGGTGAGCCTTATGAATGTCCGATGCGTCCATTCGGAGGCTCCGAGTCTTTCGCATGGAGTCCCGACGGCAAGACGCTGGTATATGTGTCGCGTAAACTTACCGGCAAGGACTACGCCTTTTCCACCGACTCCAACCTCTATGCCTACGACCTGGAGAGCGGCAAGACTACATGTCTGACCGCCGAGAATCCTGGCTATGATACTGACCCGGCCTTCTCTCCCGACGGATCGCAGCTTGCATGGCTATCCATGCCTACCGCCAAATACGAGAGCGACAAGAAGCGTCTCATGGTAATGGATATGAAGAGTGGCGTGAAGCGCGACCTTACTTCGGAGTGGGACTATTGGCCCGAAGAGATCGCATGGGCGCCTGACGGCAAGACTATCGTCTTTGCCGGATATAAAGACGGTACAGAACCGGTGTTTCGCATCGATGTCGCAACCGCTCAGATCACCAAGATTACCGATGAGCAGTATTTTGACTACGGCGGCATCACTCCGCTTGCAGACGGTACGGTCATAGCCTCCCGCTGTAGTATGATCCAGCCGGCTGAGATAGTGAAGATCGCGGCTGACGGAAAGGTAGCTGAAGTGACTTCTGTCAATAAAGAAATTCTCGCGCAGCTCGCACCTGTCACCGTAGAGCGTCACCTTGTGCCTACTTCCGACGGCAAGGAGATGGTCAGCTGGATTATCCTGCCTCCGAATTTCGACAAGACCAAGCAGTATCCCGGCATCCTTTACTGTCAGGGAGGACCTCAGCAGGCTGTCAGCCAATTCTGGTCATGGCGCTGGAATTTCCGCATAATGGCCTCCAACGGATATTGTGTCATCGCACCTTGCCGCAGAGGCACTCCCGGATTCGGAACTGAGTGGAATCGTCAGATCTCCGGCGATTACGGAGGACAGAATATGCGCGACTACTTCGCTGCCACTGACTATCTTGCCGGGCAGAGTTATGTCGATGCCAAGCGCATCGGCGCTGTCGGAGCAAGCTACGGAGGATTCTCGGTATATTGGCTCGCCGGACATAACGACGGACGCTTTGCAGCTCTTATCGCTCATGCAGGTATTTTCAATATCGAGGCGCAATATCTCGAGACTGAAGAGATGTTTTTCGCTGACTTCGATCTCGGAGGACCCTATTGGGATAAGAGCAACGCTATCGCGCAGAACACATACGCCAACTCCCCTCACCTCTTTGTCAACAACTGGACGGCTCCGATACTCGTGACTGTAGGCGAACTCGATTACCGCATCCTTGCCTCACAGGGTATGATGGCCTTTAATGCAGCCAAGATGCACGGACTCGAGGCCGAGATGCTTGTCTTCCCTGATGAAAACCATTGGATTCTGAAACCGCAGAATGCGGTGTTGTGGCAGAGGGTATTCTTCAATTTCCTGGATAAATATCTTAAGAAATAATATCGGGCTAACAACTGAATCAAGGGGTCGCGCTTCACATGACAGCGCGGCTCTTTTTTGTTTTAGAGGATGTGGCCCAGTTTCTATAAATTTCGTAAGATTTAACCATAGTATGTAATTTGAGTAATTGCATTTGAATAATTTTTATTAACTTTGCTAATTGGAATGGTTCTAAATAATAGCTGATGGTACTATCTGACTTACGTCCCGGAGAAACTGCTCGTGTGACCAAGATATTGGGACACGGAGCCTTCAGACATCGCGTGATTGAGATGGGATTTGTGAGAGGCAGAGAGGTGACTTGCATTCTCAATGCCCCTCTGCAAGATCCCGTGAAATATAAATTGATGGACTATGAGGTGTCACTCCGCAGAGCTGAGGCTGATCTCATGGAGGTCGAGCCGCTTGTCCCATCTTCCTATGAGAGGTCTGAGAAGAATAAGGATTCACACGCTTATAAGGACTGGCTCAAGGGACATAAGGGCGACAAGGTCATCAATGTCGCTCTCTTAGGCAATCCCAATTGCGGCAAAACTTCACTTTTCAACTGTATTAGCGGCTCGCATGAACATGTGGGCAATTATGCCGGTGTCACCGTAGACGCCAAGGAGGGTGAACTTAATTATAAAGGATATCATATAAATATCGTTGACCTGCCTGGCACATATTCCCTCTCCGCTTACTCTCCTGAGGAACTATATGTGACTCGCTTCCTGCGCGAGGAGTCGCCGGATGTAATTGTCAATGTCGTGGTGGCCTCCAATCTCGAGCGTAATCTCTATCTTACCACTGAGCTTATAGATATGAACCGTTCCATGGTCATAGCCCTGAATATGTATGATGAGCTCGAGAAGTCAAGGGCTGTCCTGGACTATGTGAATCTCGGCAAGCTCCTCGGTGTGCCGACCGTGCCTACCCAGGCCTCGGCAGGACGCGGACTTGACAAACTTTTGGATACAATCATCGAGGTATACGAAATGAAGCACTCCGACATGCGTCATATACATGTCAGAATGCGTCCGGAGCTCGAGCAGTCGGTCAATGCAGTCAAGGATGCCATAAAATCAGTAGATGACATCGATCAGCATTTCTCGCCGAGATATCTTTCGATAAAGTTGCTTGAGGATGATCCGGAGGTGGAGAAGATGATTGCCAAAAGCCGTGACAACGAAAGGATAATCGCTCTCCGCGATAATGAAAAAGTCAGGATAGAGAAACATCTCGGTGAAGATGCCGCATCCGCTATTGCCGCCGATAAATACGGATTTATACAGGGAGCGCTCGGGGAGACACTCACGCCGGGCACAATCCAGGAGGAGAAGACTACTCGCATCATCGATGCCTTTGTCACCAACAAGCTCTTCGGATTCCCGATCTTTCTGCTCATCATGTGGCTGATGTTCTGGTGTACTTTTCAGCTTGGTGCATATCCAATGACGTGGATAGAATCTCTCGTGGCATGGCTGGCATCGCTCGTGGACAATGTCATGCCAGGAGGACCACTCAAAGATCTGATTGTAGATGGAGTGATCGGTGGCGTCGGGGGCGTGATAGTCTTTTTGCC
>CAYSJG010000141.1:0-5734 GCA_964431295.1 uncultured Sangeribacter sp.
CGCGCTTTTTCCGGGTCGAGCGAAAGGTTAAACTGATCTTTCCATCTGAATTCATATCTCGCCTTGCTGAGAGCGTCGTCACGCACGTTTGCTCCCGGGAATCCTTTGGCAAGGTCGGCGGCGTGGGCGGCGATCTTATAAGCTATCACACCCTAACGCACATCCTGAAGATTGGGCAGGGCGAGGTGCTCCTTGGGAGTCACGTAGCATATCATCGCCGTGCCGAGACGTGAGATTATCGCCGCACCGATAGCGGAAGTGATATGGTCATATCCCGGAGCTATATCCGTAGTCAACGGTCCGAGGGTATAGAAAGGTGCACTGTCGCATTCCTTGATCTGCTTCTCCATATTTTCACGGATCTTATGCATAGGCACATGACCGGGACCTTCTATTATCACCTGCACATCATGCTCGCGGGCTCTCATGCACAGTTTGCCGAGGACCTCAAGCTCAAGAAACTGGGCGCGGTCGTTGGCATCAAAAGTGGAGCCCGGACGCATACCGTCGCCGAGCGACACTGCGACATCATATTTATTGAGAATCTCGCAGATCTCGTCAAAATGCGTGTAGAGAAATGACTCCTGGTCATGGAGGACACACCACTGTGTCATAATAGAGCCTCCGCGTGACACACATCCGGTCAGGCGGTTTTTCACAAGCTCAGCATGCTCGCGGAGCACACCTGCGTGAATGGTGAAATAGTCCACTCCCTGCTCGCACTGTTCAATCAGAGTGTCGCGATATATCTCCCAGGTGAGTTTGGAAACATCCCCATTGACCTTTTCAAGAGCCTGATATATAGGCACCGTACCTACAGGCACCGGACAATTGCGGATGATCCACTCACGAGTCTCATGTATATTGTCGCCGGTAGAGAGGTCCATGAGCGTATCGCCTCCCCAGTAGCAGCTCCATACAGCTTTCGCCACCTCCTCCTCGATACCCGACGAGAGGGCGGAATTGCCAATGTTGGTATTGAGCTTGACGCTGAAAGCCGATCCGATCACCATCGGTTCAGCCTCGGGGTGATTGATATTGGCGGCGATGATAGCACGTCCTGCGGCGACCTCCTGACGCACCAGCTCGGGCGTGATGTGGCTCTCGATACCACGTGCCTCGTTGTCAAGATTTTCACGTATGGCCACATACTCCATCTCCGGAGTGATGATACCCTTGCGAGCATAGTGCATCTGAGTGACGCGATGTCCCTCTTTGGCACGACGCGGACGATGAGCTACAGGAAATCTTATCTCATCGAGTTCTTTGGAGTCACGGCGCATTTTGCCATACTCACTCGTAATGTCGGGAAGCACTTCTGTATCATCGCGCTCCTCGATCCATTTCTCGCGTGTGCGGGGCAGACCGCGGTTGATGTCGATCTCTACATTAGGATCAGTATACGGTCCGCTTGTGTCATAGACCACTATATCCTCGTTGGGATATTCCACTCTCTTGCCGTTTTCGATCTTCACAGTAGGATACTGCTTGATCTTACGCATCGCCACGCGGACAGGATAGAGCTTGCCGTCAACGTATATTTTCTGCGAATTAGGATATGATGATACGTCAATTTTCTCGATTTTCATCGTCTGAAGTGTCAATATAAGTCAGGATTATAAATTATCTAAAAAAGAGGTGAGCGGAGAAGTAGCTACGGCTTTGGCAGACACTCTTCCGAGTCCGGCCTTATATGCCGTTCTTCCGGCTTCCACTGCGAGTCTGAAGGCCTTCGCCATTTCCACAGAATTGCCGGCAGTGGCGATTGCGGTATTGACAAGGACCGCATCAGCGCCGAGCTCCATAGCCAAGGCAGCGTGTGAAGGCGCGCCGAGTCCGGCGTCGACCACTACCGGGACATTGCTCTGCTCAATGATGATCTCAAGCAGATCTCTGGTCACGATACCCTTATTGGTGCCGATGGGGGCACCAAGAGGCATCACCGCCGCGGTGCCGGCTTCTTCAAGAAGTTTGCACAGCACGGGATCCGCCTGAATATAGGGGAGCACTACAAACCCCTCTTTGGCGAGCGCCTCAGTAGCCTTAAGCGTCTCAATGGGATCAGGCATGAGATGACGCGGATCAGGATGTATCTCCAACTTAATGAAATTGGTGTGGAAAATCTCACGGCTCATCTGCGCGGCCACCACAGCCTCCTGCGCATTGCGCACACCGGAGGTATTGGGCAGCAGCTGCACATGTTCGCGGTTGATATGAGTCATCATGTCATCAGTGGCCTCCTGCATCATATTGACGCGTTTCATGGCTACGGTAACCATCTCTGTGCCCGACGCCTTGACAGCCTCAAGCATCAGATCGCTCGATGGAAATTTTCCTGTCCCTACGAAGAGGCGCGATGTGAATTCACGATCGCCGATTTTCAAAATGTCATTCATGATATTTTAATACCTGTATGTGTAGTCAATTGCTTGCCGACATCCTATTGTCAGTCAGCGTATCAGAGAGTCGTGGAAAATTCTGCCAGAAATTTCCGTGTCTCCTCCGCGATATCCGAAGCTTTGGCGATGGCACCGCTGACAGCCACTCCGTTGGCCCCTGCGGCCATAAGCGGCCTGATATCCTCAAGCTTTATTCCGCCTACGGCTACCCTCGGGAAGAGCATCTCTTCATCCTTCATGCGGTCGAATATCCTCTTTTCGCCTTCAAGACCGAGGATTGGCGCGAGATTCTTCTTGGTATGTGTGTCTGCATAAGGTCCAATGCCTATATAGTCGATGTCGAGAGACCTTACAGCCGTCACATCCTCAAAGGTATTGGCCGTCACACCGATAATGGCGAGAGGACCGAGTTCGAGGCGTGCCTTGGAAGGGAGCATGTCCATCTTGCCGAGATGGACACCGGACGCATTGACATCTCTGCATATATCCACATGATCGTTGATGATCAGATATGCCTCCACAGCATCAGTGAGCGTCTTGACTTCACGGGCCATAGAGGCTATCTCCTCCTTAGAGGCATCTTTCATGCGCAACTGTATCCAGCGGCATCCTCCGGCGAGGACGCCCTTCACCTGGTCTAAGATACTGACAGAGCAGTCTGTGTTTGTTATATACTGAAGCATAAGCAAGTATTCGATTTTTACCGACAGTTAGAGCAAAAATAATAAATTTTTACGACATGGTCAACTTCTTGCCGAAATAATATCCCAACATCGCGGCTCCGGCGAATCCTGCATCCATCAGCTCTTGAAATTTATCCGGAGTCACACCTCCGAGAGCTATCACGGGAGTATGACTTTTTTTCAGCAGCGGACTCAGGAGCTGAATGTCAAAATTACTGCGGTATCCGGCCTTGGAAATAGAGTCATATATGGGCGAAAGCGTAACATAGCCATAACTTTGACTGCCGGACGTCAGCTCCTCCTCAATCAGCGTCAGCTCATCAACCGAATGCAACGAACGTGACACTCTCCCCAGCCATCCACAGGGTGGGACAGGATGATTTGAATTGAGATGCACTCCGCCTAATCCATACTCCTGCGCTATATCGAAAAAGTCATGGACTGTGAGACGACCTCTGAGATCACCGCAGCACAATGCGGAGAGTCTGCCGGCTATATAACGTAAATAGTGAGGGGAGTCAGGTTTGCGAAGATGCACTATGTCAACTTCGTGCTGCAAAAGCAGATCGCGGATAATGCAAATCTCGCGATCCGCCGTCGCATCATCCGGCGATTCGGGAGAGGTAATGGCTATCTTAATAAAAGACATGAGAGCGCACTCTGAAGTCTCAGCCACCGAAAGCAGCGGTGATGACATTGACGATGTCACCGTTGCTTACAGGCGTGACATCCCATTTATCTTTGGCTACAAAGCGACCGTTAAGCGCGTAAGCTGTGCGGCTCGGTTGCAAATTGAGAAATTTTGTAAGCGAGGAGAGGTTTTGCACCTCGTCAGGTATTTCCCGTATTTGATTGTTGACTGTAATTGTTCTCATGATATCATTTATGAAGATATAGAATAAGTCTAAACGATATTGATGGTATTATAACATGAAGGCCGGTCCATAATCTGACACGCTTCCGACTCCGAATTGAATGCCGGCCCCGGCCTTGAGTCTGCCGTGAAGAAACTGTTTTGCGCGTCCTACGGCATCTTCCACATTGCAGCCCTTAGCAAGCTCGGCGGCGATGGCTGACGAGAGAACACATCCGGTGCCGTGCGAATTGAATGTATCAATTTGCGGCAGACTGAATTTCCTGACTTCAATGTATTGATTGTGGTCGGCCGCATTTTCTTTGCGGGCCATTTGATACAGGATGTCCACACTATCCCCCACAGAGCCGTCATGGCCACCCTTTTCCAGAATATATCCTGATCTCAATCCTCCGGACTTAAGGAAAAGTAGATTCTCAGCCTTATTGGGCGTGGAAATCGTGGCCAGCTCGCTGAGCCTGATGATCTCCTCTAAAAACTCACTGCGCATCTCTGCATTGACCTCATCACCGCCATTGCGAAGCGTAGGCGCGACAATAGGATCAAGCACTATTGGAAGAAAACCGGCGACAGGCAAAAGTGCCTCCTTAACCGCCCGCGCTACAGATGAATCGGGAAGCATACCGATTTTTACAGCCTTAAGCGTAGGCTCACATCCTGCCTCATTAGAAATGTGGTCCTCCAGTACCGCTTCTATCTGACGACGCACTATATCGGCATCCACAGGGTAAGAATCTGAGAAACGCCGGCTATTTTGCACGGTGACGCATGTGACAGCCGCCGCACAATACGCACCGCAGGCAAAAGCAGTCTTAACATCGGCCTGAATGCCGGCGCCCCCACCCGGGTCACTGCCGGCGACAGCAAGCATAACCGGCAGATTATCGCCAAACTCTTTCCCCGTCAGCATAATCTTAGACTCTACTCTTTATACGCCGATTCGAGCGCACTATTGATCGCTTCGCGGCTTTCCGCCATAAGTTTTTTGGTATTGAAGCCATCCTCCCCCGGATAAATCGGTTTATGAATAGTCAGAGTGACAGTGGCCGGAGTGACACAATAAGTGGTGCGCGGCATAGCCTTGAAAGAACCGTTGATGGTAATCGGGACAACAGGCAGTTTAAATTCAGAGGCGAGCATAAATGCCCCGCGCTTGAAAGGGATCATCTTGCCGTCGAATGTGCGGCTCCCCTCGGGGAAAATGACGAGCGACATACCGCCCCTGAGCGTCTTTTCCGATCGTTGTATGGTCTCACGTATTCCGGAGAGCTTCGTATCGTCAACGAATACGTGTCCCGCACGCTTGCAGGCATATCCGACAAGAAAAATCTTCTCCAGCTCTTTCTTCATCAGCCATTTGAAATCATGGTTGAGATAGCCGTATATACTCCATATATCGAATGCACCCTGATGGTTGGCCACAAACACATAAGATGTCTTCGGGTCGATATTCTCGCGCCCGCGGACCTTTACTTTGACCATAAGCAGGATACATACAAGCTTGCTCCAGATATGAGCCGGATAATATCCCCAGAAATGTGTGCCGCACACGGTCGTCATTATAATGGTGACCAACGCGGTGATAATAGTAAGCACCAATAGAATTGGCACGGCGATAAGCCATTGGTATAAAAAATACAGTACTTTCATGTGACAATGCGCTCAGTCCGCACCTTGCGGTCAGCGAGCCTTTACGCAAAATTACATATTTTATACCATATTCTCTAAGACCCCATCTCACAAAAAATGTTAACGCAGGGGTCGCAGATTTCGGTCAG
>CAYSJG010000142.1:0-5727 GCA_964431295.1 uncultured Sangeribacter sp.
ACTTCAGCCAGTACCGCAACGGGAAATGTGTGCGCACATATCGCGACAAGGTGGACTTCAAGGCATTTCTGGATGTATTCGTACAGGCGCAGTACAACAACAGCGAGCTGGCGAGCGAAGCGTTGAATTTCCGTGGCAACCATCTCGGCTCCTGGGATGTCAATTTCCGCTACCGGTTGAAAAACGATGACGAGATCTCCTTCTACGTGATGAAGCCCTGGGAAGACGGCACCGGTATAGGCTGGCAAAACGGATTTGACGGCGTCTGGGGACTGGCCTACAAGTCAGCCGGCCAGAAATGGATAAAGGGCGCAGTATTCGAATATCTCGACTTCACCAATCAGGCAGGCCCCTTCCTGCATGAGCCTTCCGACGAAATACCCTCCAATCCCACCGGCGGCGACAATTACTACAACAACTTCATGTACAACTCCTGGACCAACTACGGCATGGGTATAGGGAGTCCGGTGCTCAAATCCACCATCTACAACCGTGACGGCTTTCTGGAATATCTGGACAATGCCGTGCGCGGATTCCACATAGGCGTGGAGGGTGAAGCCGCCGGCATCGACTGGCGCATGCTGCTGAGCTGGAAACAGTCGAAAGGGGCATTCTATCATCCTCGCCCCAAAAAGCTGCAGTCCACCTCCATGATGGTCGGAGCGGCATACAATATCCCCAAGGCTCCGGGACTAAAGATACACGCGCAATTGGGATTTGACGCCGGCGACCTCTACCCGGGATGCTTCGGCGCACTGGTCAGCGTCACTTACAGCGGCAATATCATCCCTAAAAAGTGATCCAGATGAAAAGACTCATATACACTCTCATACTGCCGTTGCTGACGATACTGTTCATGTCGTCATGCACTCAAAACGGAGGACATATAGGCGACATCTTCGGCAGATGGCATCTCGTAAGCATCGAAGCCGACAATATGGAGGCGCCGGTACTTACCAACGACATCTACTGGGCGTTTCAATCTGACGTGGTGCAGATGCAGATGGACCGTGGCAACCACGAAGTGTCACAAATATTCGGAGTCTTCACTCTTGAGGACGAAATACTCACACTGCGGTTTCCGGAGGAAAGATATAAGCCTTTTGCGCAGACCGGACTTTCCCGCGACAACCGGCTGGAGGTACTGAAGCTCACATACAGCGAGATGAGACTCGTATATCGGCCGACAGAGGATGCGACTCTGACTTATTACCTGAAAAAGTGGTAGTCTGGAGCCGCTGTTGAACCTTATATTCTATAACCCATGGAGGAGAAAACAGAGAGAGAGAGGAGAGTGAAGGCCAAGGCGCAACTCACCAACGCAAAAGAGAAGATTCTGCACAATGACAATATCTTCTATACATTCCTGCGCTCCACCGTATCCTCGCAACTATGCGGATGGCTCGACACTTTCATATCCTTCTTCGCCTTCTCACTACTGCATCTCACCCCTTTTCTCTCCACTGCCATCGGTGCATTTATAGGAGGTGTCTTCAATTGCATTATCAACTATAAGTTTACCTTCCACGCCGAAGGTGTGGACTGGCGCGCCGTTCTGGTGAAATTCTCACTCGTATGGGTCGGCTCGCTGCTGCTAAATAGTTTCGGCACTCAGATAGTATACTATCTCGTCAGCGACTGGGGCTGGCTCCGCAACATCGAGTGGATCTCCAAAAACGGCACCTTCCTCGCCGCCCGTCTCTTTGTGGCGCTTATGGTGTCGCTGTGCTGGAATTTCCTGCTGCAGCGCCATTTTGTGTTTAAGGTGACAAAGTGCGACAAATGCATAAATAAAGTACTTGACAGCATGGGCGTACGCCCCTTCAGGAAAAGATAACCGAAATCCTTTCAGCCATGAATGTCATAAAAAATAAAAACGGAGAGGATATCTACGTATTCGACGAATATCCTGGCATTGAGGTACGTCCGGATGTGATCAATTTAGCAGATGTGGCGCAGATAGTGCCCGCGGCCGCCAAGCATCCTCATATAGTGAAATGGCTTATGCATCTGCTGCAGATCGACGAGGTCAACCGCGTACACTCCGCATGGTGCAAGGAGCCGGGACCGGAATTTGTAAAGCATCTGATGGTGGATGAATTCAACATCAAGCTCGAGGTGGAAAACGCCGAGATCCTCGAACGCTTCAAGGAGGGTCCCTTCATCACTGTCAGCAATCATCCCTTCGGCTCTATCGACGGAATTGCGCTCATATATATAGTGACCCGCCTCCGTCCCCAATATAAGGTAATGGTCAATATGATACTCAACCGTATCTCAGCCATGCGGCCTAACTTCATAGCCGTGGACCAATCGGCCTCAGACGACCCGGAGAAGCGCCGTGTGTCAGTGGCCGGCGTGCGCGAGGCTCTCACACTGCTCAAAAACGGCAATCCTGTGGGATTCTTCCCCGCCGGCGCCATAGGTAAGACCGACAAGGACGGCATCATCACGGACCGTCCGTGGCAGCCGGTGGTGCTTCAGATAATTCAAAAAGCCAAGGTGCCGGTAATCCCCATATATTTCCATGGCGACAATTCACGGCTTTTTACGTATTTAGGTCATCACTGCATACCGGCCCGCACGGCGCTCCTGGCCCGCGAGCTCTTCAAGAAAAAAAACAAGCCGATGAAGGTCACCATCGGCGAGCCGGTGAGCGTGGAGAAGCAGGCGGAATTCGGCAAAGACTACGAGGCGCTCGGATGGTATCTGCGCATGCAGACCTACGACCTCTCGGGCCGTCATATCACTACGCTGAGCGATTAGACCCCCCTCCCCCGCAGCCCGGCATTCCGGGGTCAAAATGAGAACTGCGCCATGGCGTTGACGCGTCGCGCCCAGCCGCGGCTGTTGTCGCCGTTGAGTCTGCAACCCAGATCAAACTCTGCGCCACACATTATTCTCGAAGTCAGATTCCAGTATACATTGGCAGCCATATACAGACCTCCCTTGTACTCATTAGGCTTGAGGGGATAGCGCGGCAAATAGCGTGTGCCTCCGAATGTGCCGGAGATAAATATCTGCGGGGATATATTATACTGTATACCGGCATAGCCGCCCAGACAATACGGGGCATACAGCCGGCCGGGATTATCAATATCGGGGACAAGATCATAATTGCCCATCAGCCAGTCACCGCCAAGGCTGGCGTAGCCCGCGCCGCCGTTGAGCGCACCAAAGAGTGTGAGCTGACGCACCGGACTCCATACACCGGACAACTGCAGTCCCCACCCGGCGACTACACGATTTTTAGCGGCCGGCACATCCCGATAAGTCAGCGAACGGACTATACCGGCCAGCCGCAGATGATCCGTAGTATTAAACTCCCATTGCGCAAAGGCGGCGAAATCAGGGATGTATTGCGAGATTTTACGTGTGGTATCAGGCTGCACCTGTATGCTTTCATCAGGCGTCTCCACGGAGGCGGCCAGTGTAATACGCTTGGGAAGGGTATGCATCCAGCGCACAAGCACCGAAGTCGCACTCATTTTCGCATTTGGACCCGAGGCGTCTATGACAGGGGGAAGCGACTGAGGGTCGCTGAAGGTCGAGTTGGCATAACCGACGGTCCAGTCGTTGATTGTGGCGTAGGCCTTCTTCAGATGAAAGTCACGCGCCTCGTAACCGTTAAAATTGGCCTCTATATATATCTGATAATTACCTAATCTCTTATTGACACCTATCACGCGGAAGAAGAGCGATGTGCCGGACGGTGTTGTGCCGAAATATTTCATGCGGTCGGGATTCTTGGGCATCGGTATGAGATAGGGAGCAAATCCCGGAGAGGGGATGGAGCCTCCCCAGTCATAATATGCGCGCATCCTCACACATCCTCCCATACCCATGGCGAGCTTGGAGTCCTTGGAGAGAAAGAGAAAATATGGAGCCAAAGGATCTGAAAAATGACGAAACTGATTCTCGTAGAATTGGCGTATCAGTGTATTTACCGAGTCGCGCGGCGGCTCCTCACCTTTGCCGAAATAAATCAGCTTATGACTCATGAGCGCCGAGTCGATAAATTCATCGCGCATGCTCTTGATCTGCCCCATCGCGGCAATAGAAGTTGCAAGACATAAGATTATAGTGGATATCCGTGTTTTCATAGCATATAGGACTACGACTATCTAACAAGTCCTCCCACTCTCCTGTTCATTACTCCCTCCATCACCTCATGATACTATAACAAACGACACGACACGCATCACCACGATCCAAACATTGCCCTCGCACGTACCGGAAAAGCGCGGACGTATTCTTTCAGAGCGCATAACACAGGGTCATATAGATATACAATTTTGCGACATTATTTATGAGGGTCACTTTGAAAGTTTTGCTTAAATTTGCAGTGCAATTGAAAAATGAAGAATAGTCATGATGACTTCAAAACACGTTTCCTTGCAAAATGAATAAGAGTACGATTAATTCCGATAAATTATGGAATATTCAATACCTGAAGGTAATGGTCAGCAACTTCATGCTGTTTTTTGCCTTTTATCTGCTCACCCCTCTCCTACCCCTCTATCTTGACTCTGCATTTGCCGCCGACAAGGATACAATCGGCATTGTGCTGTCAGGCTATGTCGTGGCCACATTTATGATCCGCCCGTTCAGCGGCTTCATCGTCGACAGTTTCAACCGTAAGAAGGTCCTACTGATCTGTTTCTTCACCTTCTTCTTATGCTTCTCGGGATATCTGGGCGCCACGACCCTGCTGATGTTTGCCATAGTGCGTACCATGCACGGCATCCCCTTTGGTGCGGCCACCGTCGCCAACTCCACAGTAGCCATAGATGTACTGCCCGCCTCACGGAGAGCCGAGGGGATAGGGTACTACGGATTGAGCAATAATCTGGCGATGGCGATAGCGCCATCCGCAGGTATCTATCTTTATAAATATACCGGCAGTTTCGAGATACTTTTCTGGATCTCTCTTGTCATAGCGTTCGTAGGATTCATATCCGCATCTACAGTAAAATTACCCGAGAAAGTCATCAAGAAGACCCGGCTTCACATGGATATGGACCACTTCTTCCTGACACGCGCCTGGATGATGGCGATCAACATATGCATCTTCGGCCTATGCTGGGGCGTAATGCAGAATTATATAGCTCTTTACGGACAGCAGGAGCT
The DNA here is from genome assembly GCA_964431295.1 of uncultured Sangeribacter sp. Lineage (GTDB taxonomy): Bacteria > Bacteroidota > Bacteroidia > Bacteroidales > Muribaculaceae > Lepagella. Next base: position 5,131 of record CAYSJG010000142.1, read on the forward strand.
CGGCATAACGGATGGTACCGGCATCTTCTTCGCTATTCTTTCGGGAGGACTCGTCCTGTCGCGGCTTACCGGACACAAAGCACTCCGGGAGGGGAAAATGGCGATGAACTGCACGCAGGGGGTACTGCTGTCACTGGCCGGATACTTACTGTTTGCACTGGCTCTGAATGAATACACCTACTATCTCTCCGGACTGCTGATCGGCCTGGGCAATGGACGTATGTATCCGGCATTTCTCAATATGTTTATCCGAGTGGCCAGACATGACCAACGGGGCACAGCCAATTCCTCCATCCTGATATCATGGGATTTCGGCATGGGACTCGGAATACTTATCGGAGGTATCGTGGCGGAATATATCAGTTTCTCAGCAGCATTCTGGACTGTCGCAGCCATGCAGGCCACGGGAGCACTGATGTTTATACTCTTTACCAGATACTTCTACGAGCGGCGCGCCCTTGAAGAATAGAGTTCACCCGCTCAAAACATATTTTGCGGGATGGGGTCTAAGAGAGTGTTTGGATTTTACTTCCATTCACTCGAAGAGGATTTTTTGAGATGTTTGCGCAAGTTGAGGAGGGCGCGGTGCGGGCACCG
>CAYSJG010000143.1:0-5726 GCA_964431295.1 uncultured Sangeribacter sp.
GGCTGCGGAGCGCTCTTATGAGCATTCCTTTGCTGATATTTGCATTGGCATGCTTTTTTACGAGAGAGGTGAATGCTGCTCCCTCAGCTACATCCAATGCATCAGCCGAGGCTACGCTGAGCAAGTGTGTATCAAAGCTGAAAAGTGCCAAGGGTGTAAGCGCGTCCTTTACTATAGTGAGAAGCGGTGACGCAGGGAGCGCCTCGGGCACTCTTAAATGCACCGGCAAAAAGTTTGCCATCGTGGCTTCAGCAGCCGGTGCATGGTATGACGGCAAGACTCTCTATACATGGTCTAAGCAGAGTGGTGAAGTCACCCTTTCGACTCCTACGGCTTCGGAACTTCGCGACACCAACCCTCTGCTCTACCTCGAGTCGGCGGCGGATTATTCCGCGGCTTTCGGCAAGAGCGCGAATGCCTCGCAGAAAGTAGTGATACTCACTCCGAAGAAACGTGGTGCCGCGGCCAAGAAAGTCACTGTCACTCTCAATGCCGCCTCTCTGATACCAGCAAAGCTTGATGTCGTGACCTCTGACGGCCATACTCTGAAAGTCACTCTTAAGAATGTATCGCTCAATTCCAGCATCCCCGCCTCGACGTTTGTTTTTCCCTCTAAGAAGTATCCCGGGGTCAAGCGCGTGGACCTCAGATAATCTGGAATTTTAAAAGTTGAATTTGACCTTAAATATATAAAAGTATGAATACCGAAAAAACCAAGATTCTTATTATCGGTAGCGGCCCCGCCGGCTATACATCCGGCATTTACGCATCGCGCGCAAATCTGCACCCTGTGCTCTTCGAGGGGGACCAGCCCGGCGGTCAGCTGACGCAGACCACAGAGATAGAGAACTTCCCCGGCTATCCGGGAGGCGTACAAGGTCCGGATATGATGGATCAGATACGCGAGCAATGTCTGCGCTTCGGCACTGACATACGCCCCCGTTCCATAGCTTCGGTAGATTTCTCCAAGCGCCCCTTCAAGTGTGTGGATGACCATGGCGATGAGATACTTGCCGATGCAGTCATCATCAGCACCGGTGCTTCTGCCAAATATCTCGGACTCCCCGATGAGGAGAAATACCGCGGTATGGGCGTGAGTGCGTGCGCCACTTGTGACGGATTCTTCTATCGTCGCAAGGATGTAGCCGTAGTAGGTGGTGGCGACACAGCTTGTGAAGAGGCTCTATACCTCGCCACTCTCTGTCGCAAAGTGTATATGATCGTGCGCAAGGATTACCTTCGCGCCTCTGACGTCATGAAGCGCCGCGTGGCTGAGAAGGAAAATATCGAAATACTCTTCAACTGCAATACGGTAGCCCTCTTTGGCAACGATGGAGTGGAAGGCGCAAAACTTGTGGAAAACAAGGGTAAAGAGAATGAACAGGTGTTTGATATAGCAATCGACGGATTCTTCCTTGCTATCGGTCATCATCCTAATACCGGCATTTTTAACGGCCAGATTGAACTTGATGCTGAGGGATACGTTAAAATATTTGCAGGCACTCAGCAGACAAGCGTAGAGGGCGTGTTTGCCGCAGGTGACTGCTGCGATCCCCGTTATCGGCAGGCTATCGTGGCCGCCGGCAGCGGATGCCGCGCCGCCCTTGATGCCGAAAGGTACCTTATGTCACAGGAATGAACGACAAACAGCATATAATCGACGGACGCTACTTGCGCATGGCCGGTATATGGAGCGAAAACTCCTATTGCCGGCGGCGCAAGGTAGGCGCCCTTATCGTCAAAGAACAGATGATAATCTCCGACGGCTACAACGGTACGCCTTCGGGATTTGACAATGTGTGTGAAAATGATGAGGGGATGACCTTCCCCTATGTGCTCCACGCAGAGGCGAATGCCATCACAAAGGTGGCTCGCAGCAACAATTCCTCGGAAGGCAGCACGCTCTATGTCACCGACTCCCCTTGCATGGAGTGCGCCAAGCTTATCATTCAGGCAGGTATAAGAAGAGTCGTGTTCTCACGGCTCTATCGCATTACCGACGGTATAGACCTGCTTAGAAAAGCCGGTGTAGAGGTGGAACAATATGAGAGTGGTGAAGAACTGTTATAGCGAATTGTACGTTACAACATAGACAGCTAATAATTGGAATAAGCCCCTGCTGCATGAAATTTCAGGGTCGCAGATTGCTGATATGTCGTATAATCAAATTACCAGATGAGCAATAAAGTATTGAAATGCATCAAAGTCGCTGTGCCGCTTCTCTTCGGGGTCGGTATCGCTTTAGGTGTGCTTATAGGTAAGTTTGTCTTTGACCGTAAGCCGGCAAGTTATCAGGAGAAACTTGAGGAGATACTCGGCATGATAGAGAATGAGTATGTCGATGATATAGATGTGGACAGCCTGATGGATCAGCTTTATCCGAAGCTTATATCCCTGCTCGACCCTCATTCAGCTTATATTCCGGCCAGCGAGCTCCAGGCAGTCAACGATGATCTGGAGGCAAGTTTCAGCGGTGTAGGCGTCTCTTTTCAGGTCATCGGTGACACTGTCACAGTAATTGAGGTCGTGCCGGGCGGTCCTTCCGAGAAGGTCGGCATACTTGCAGGTGACAGGATACTGAAGGCTGACTCGGTGGATCTTACAGGCAAGAATGCTACAACTGAGAATGTCTTCAAGCATCTTCGCGGTAAGGAAGGCACGACAGTCAATCTGACTATTAAACGAAGCAGCAGCAAAAAGCCGCTCAAATACAGCGTGGTGCGTGGAGCTGTGCCGGTCAATAGCGTTGATTCATACTATATGATCGGCGATAAGATCGGCTATGTAAAGGTATCCAAATTCGCAAGGGAGACTTACAATGAGTTTGTGACTGCGCTCAGAGAGCTTCAATTCAAGGGAGCCAGGAAGTATATAGTGGATCTGCGTGGCAACTCCGGTGGCTATATGGATCAGGCCATACTGATGGTCAACGAGTTTCTGCCTGAAGGCAAACTCATAGTGCAGACCAAAGGTAAGCGTCCCGACTCCGAAAGTGTCACTGCAGCCGACGGCAGCGGTAGTTTTACGGATAGCGAGCTGGTGGTGCTTACTGACGAATATTCAGCGTCTGCCTCTGAAATATTCGCGGGAGCTATACAGGATAATGACCGGGGTCTTGTGATAGGACGCCGCACATTCGGCAAAGGACTTGTCCAGAATCAGACTATGCTGCCGGACAGCAGTGCCGTCAGGCTGACAATTGCCCGTTACTACACCCCTTCGGGACGCTGCATACAGAAAGAGTACGCACTCGGTGACATAGCGAAGTATGAGGAGGATATACTCTCGCGCTACAATCACGGTGAATTTTACAGCAGTGACAGTATAAAGCTTGACAAGTCAAAAATGTTTGTCACCACAACAGGCCGAAAGGTGTATGGCGGCGGCGGCATCATGCCCGATATATTCGTGCCCGAGGATACCACCGGTATCACCTCTTATTATATAGCGGTGTCCAATGCCGGTCTGATCCAGAAGTATGCGTATAAAGTGGCTGACAATTACCGCAGTGTCCTCTCTCAGGCCAAGAGTGTGGAGCAGATACGCAAATCGCTTCCCAGAGACATCACCCTTCTTCAGGGTTTTGTGCAGTACGCCTCAGCCAACGGCGTGCCGGCCCGATGGTATTATATCCGCAAATCGCAAGATCTGTTGCTGAGTCAGCTTAAGGCCGTGATAGTCCGTGACGTACTGGGATATTCACCGTTTATAGAGATGCTCAATGAGAATGACCCGACAGTGGACCGGGCCGTCAGGGCGCTCGAAGTCGATGAGTCGCCGGTAAGGATATTGCCTAAGAATAAAACATCACGCAACAAAGCTAAATAATCCCCTCACAATAAGTATGATTATGGAAAAATCTGAGATAAGAAGGCAGATAAAGAATCTGCGCATGATGCTCTCCGAAGCGGAGAAGGAACGTGCAGCCGAAGATGCCTTTGCGCGTCTTGAGCAGACAGCGGCCTTTCTTATGGCCGATAGCGTGCTGATGTATCATTCACTTCCTGATGAACTGCCTACACGGCGTTTTCTCAAGAAATGGGGTGCACGCAAGCATTTCTACCTCCCCAGAGTCAACGGAGTGAATCTTCAGGTGCTTCCTTATGACGAGAGTCGTCTGGAACTCGGTGCTTTCCATATCGAGGAGCCTACCGGCAATGATATGGTCGACCCGGAGAGCCTTGAGCTTGTAGTCGTGCCGGCGGTGGCGTACGACCGTAAAGGTAACCGTCTCGGACGCGGTAAAGGATTCTATGACAGGCTGCTCGGATCTATCCGTGCCGCCAAGGTGGGAATAGGTTATCATTTCCAGCTGATAGATGAAATCCCTGTAGAGCCGCATGATGTGCCTATGGATATGGTCATCACGCCTGAGGAAACCGTTGTGATAAGAAAGGTAACGATAAAACAAAAATAATTTATTGAAAAACGGCAAAAATATTTTGTCAGTTATAAAATATTATATAAATTTGCCTTCGATAGAAATCTGAAAGGGTTTCTCTCGTACGGAATATTAATGATATCCGGAGTTTTCTCCGGATATCCTAACCCGAAATTAATTATTCACTAATATCAGTACATCATGAAGAGAAAAGCGCTGACATTGCTACTGGCCCTTGCAGGGCTGTTAGTGCCCGCCGTAAGAGCGCAGCAGCCTACGCCGCTGCCTCTCAATCCGGCAGTCAAGAGCGGTAAGCTCGACAATGGTCTCAGCTACTACATCCTCCGCAATGCGGAGCCTAAGCAGCGGGCCAATTTCTACATCGCCCAGAAGGTGGGAAGCACACTCGAGACTCCTGAGCAGCTCGGCCTGGCTCACTTCCTTGAGCACATGGCTTTCAATGGCACGGAACATTATCCCGGTAAAGCGATGCTCAATTATCTGCAGGATAAGGGTATCCGCTTTGGCGCCGACATCAATGCCTACACCTCCTTCGACGAGACTGTGTATAACATCAATAATGTCTCCACCACCGATCAGGCTCTGATGGACAGCGTGCTGCTCGTGCTTCGCGACTGGTCCGGCTCCATCCTGCTCGAAGAGAGCGAGATCGATGCCGAGCGCGGTGTGATACAGGAAGAGTGGCGTCAGCGCAACGATGCCCAGACACGTATGTACACTGCCATCCTTCCCGACCTCTACGACGAATATCAGTATGAGCAGATGCCTATCTGCAAGATGGAAGTGGTCATGAACTTCAAGCCTGAAGTGCTCCGAGCCTACTATAAGAAATGGTATCGCCCGGATCAGCAGGGAATCGTAATCGTCGGAGACTTCGATGCTGACGAAATGGAGAATAAGGTGAAGAAACTCTTCTCCGACATACCCATGCCTGAAAACGCTGCTGAGCGCACATATCCGAAGGTGTCTGACAATGAGAAGCCCATCTATTTCGCAATGAGCGATCCGGAGATGCAGTATGTGCTCACATCAGTATATTTCAAGGAAGACCAGATTCCTGTTGAATACCGCAATACCGACCAGGCGTTCATCACAGAGATATGCAAATCGCTCGCTTCCTCGATGATAAACAACCGTCTTCAGGAGCTTTCCCAGGATCCTAAATGTCCGTTTGCCTTCGCAGGCGTAAGCTTCGGCACATTCCTTGTGTCCAAGACAAAGGATTGTTTCTCGATCAACATCCTCTCAAAAGACGCTACTGATGTCCCCGGCTCGATAAATGCAGCTATGTCAGAGGTGGCAAGAAGTTGCAAGACTGGCTTCA
>CAYSJG010000144.1:0-5703 GCA_964431295.1 uncultured Sangeribacter sp.
ATCAGGAATTAGGAATTAGGAATTAGGAATCAGTCGGCGTTGAAGAAGATGGCTTCCTTCATGTATCTTGCCATGAGGGTATCGGGTGCCCAGTCGTCGCACGGTTTGGGTGTGAGTCCTTTGTATTCTTCAAGTATGTAGTCGAGTATGGGGGCTCCCGCATATACCGAGCAGACCACACCACCTCCGAGTCGGGGATTGATCTCCATGAGCATGAATCTGCCGGTGTCGAGGTCTTCGAGAAACTGGAGCGTCACCGGTCCTCTGAAGGGGAATTTGTTGAGGATATCGAGGCTCATGTTGATGAGCGTCTCGTTGCGGACGGTCTGTGTGCGAGTGACCTCGCCTCCCATCACCTCTATGCGCAGTCGCGGCACGGTGACGAGGGGTTCGCCGGTGCGTGATACATAGCAGTCGACGGTGTATTCCCTGTTGTGCTCCACAAACTCCTGCACGAGATACTCCTTGAGGTTTTCGAGATGCATGAGGTCGTCGATATTGCGGAAAATCTTAATGCCTCTGGAGGCCGAGCCGTGTCTGGGCTTGGCGATGGCGGGCATCTCCGCGTTGAGAGCGGTATAAGTGGCGGGGATGGGTATGTCAGCCTCCTTGAAAACCCTTGCGGCGGTGATCTTGTCAAACATCATCTCTGCGAATCCCGGGTCGGGTGCCGGCACGAAGATGTCACGGGCCTTGGCGGCGACCTTGGCGGCGATCTCTATGGCTCCGTCGACGAAGGGTATGATGATGTTGATGCCGTATTCCCGTGCCGTGGCGATGATGTCGTCGACCACCTCCGGGTCGGCCCATTTCTTGCCGACGATGACCTTGGCGACGATGGCTATGGGCACCTGCTCGAAGAGTTCGTAAGAGAACAGTTTGATCTCCGTGCCGAGTCTTTTGCCGGATCTTACGAGCTGTTCGGCGACGGCGACACGTCTGGCGCCTCCGAGGAGTAATATATTGGTTGACATATTCGATGTGTAGTATATTGGGTTTTAGGTGATTGTATCGGGGTTATATCGGGAGTGACGAGCTGTGGAGGCCGATTATCTGCCTCAGGATGGTGTCATCGTTGGCGAGCCGCGGTATCTTGCGCTGTCCTCCGAGTTTTTTGGAGCCGTATGCGGCGAGCCATCTGTCGAAATCTCCGGGAGAGGCCGAGATTACGAGTGGCTCACGGAGGAAGATATCTCCCTTGCGCTTGGCGTCGTAGTCTGAATTGAGTCTGCGGAGCGCCTTGTCGAGCTCCCGTGCGAAAGTTTCGTTATCCTTCGGTTGCTTGTGCCATTCGATGAGCCAGATATGCCTCGGGAGGTGTCCTGCATCGGGATATTGCGGTGCGGCGGTGTAATTGAGTGGCGCAGCGCCGGTGGCGGCGGCCGCTTCGGCGATGGCTCTGTCGGCATTATCCTCCATGACCTCTTCTCCGAAGGCATTGATGTATGATCTGGTGCGTCCGGCGATGGTGACGGTGAGCGGGCTTGTGGTGACGACTCTTATGGTGTCGCCGATCCTATATCTGTAAAGACCGTTGGGGGCGGTGATGACGAGCTCGTAGACCTTGCCCGGCATCAGGTCCTCTACCATGACCGGCGCGGCGTCGTCATCGCTGCCGAGCGGGAAGAATTCGTAATACACCGTAGCGTCCTGCAGCAGAAGCATTGGCGCGGGTGAAGAGTCGGCCTGTCGCGCCCCCTCGGGGAGTATCGAGGCCGGGGCCTGAGTGGCGAAGAATCCTTCGGAGGCGTTGTAGTTTTCGTGGAAATTGATCGGTCGTCCCCCGGTGAGGGAGATATATGTGTCGCGGTAAGGCGCGAAACTGATGCCTCCGTGGAAGAAGACCTCGAGCTGTGGCCAGATGTCGCGAAGATTCTCCTTGCCGCTGATCTGCAAAGCCTTGAGCAGCACCTGAAGAAACCAGGAGGGCACACCGGAGAGATTGGTGACGTTATGCCGTATGGCTTTCTCCGCGAGAAGGGGCAGTTTGCGGGTCCAGTCGGCGAGGAGGGCCGTCTGCTTGTCGGGGATGCGGAATAGAGAGCCGAGGGAGGGTATGCGGTCGATGAGCGTAGCCGAGAGGTCACCGATTTTGACCTTGTCGTCGTGTATCTCCTCGGACATGGCGAATGAGCCTCCGAGTATGAGAGCTTTTCCGGCGAAGAGCCGAGAGTGAGGATGGTCGTGGAGGTAGAGCGCCACGGAGTCGGCGGCGGCGGCGTAATGGTTGAGTCGGAGAGAGTGGTCGGTGACGGGTATGATTTTGGAGCGTCCTCCGGAGGTGCCGGAGGAGCAGGCGAAGTATCTGCAGATGCCGGGCCAGAGGATGTCGCTTTCTCCATCGACCATTCTCTGTACGAAAGGTCTGTACTCCTCGTATCCGGCGGCGGGGAGGAGTTTGGCGAAAGCCTCCCTGGGGTCTTCGAGGGCGAGTATGGAGTCGAATCTGTGCCATCGTCCGAAGAGTGTGTCGGCGGCCTGATAGAGTATCCATCTGAGCTGCCGTATCTGTGACTCCACGGGTGAGTCAGCGGCGCGTAGCGCCCTGCGGGCACGTCGCTCGAACATGGGTCTGAGGAGTGGTGTGTAATTCATCTGGCGGTCAATAATCGGAGAAAAATTTCGGTTTGAAGCAGATGCCTACTCTGAGCCGCGAGTGCAGCTTATTGTAGTCGATGAGATTCTCTCCGTAGCCGTAATAATATTGTGCGAAGAGGTTGAGATTGGTCTTCTCGTTGACTCTCCATGCGAAGTCTAGGCAGACGTTCCACTTGAAATTCCATCCGGCGCGCTTGGTGAAGGTGGCGTTGCCGGAGAATTTGCGGTTGTGTGACTGTAAGGCGCATCCCCACTGGAAGATGCCGGCGTATCTGAGTATGTCGGCGTTGTTGCCGCTGTCGATGATGGGTATCCAGTATTTGGCGTGAACCATGAGATTGCGTGTGATGGCAACGGATCCGGAGAGCGAGATGCGGTTCCAGGAGCGTGACCAGATGGAGTCCTTGCCGTTGGACTCATGTTCTACAATCAGTGACATCTTGCCGACATAACGTCCCTTGACGAAGAAAGGTTTGGTCCATCCGATGCCGGGATTGAAGTTGAGGTCGTGCATGGGGAGTGACTCCTCGAAGACATTCCAGAAGGTCTTCTGCGTGTAGAAGAGGTAGAGGTAAGTGCCCCAGGGGAGAGTATTGTTGGTGAGGCGTATGGAGAGCGAGATCTGGAATTTGACGTCGGAGTTTTGCCTGGTGGGCTTATGTCCTATGGTGGTGCCTACGGTGAAGTAGTTGTCCTTATAGAGTCCGAAGTATGGTCCGAGGAAGTCGCGCTTTACCGAGTCGGCGAGCTCATGCATCTGCTCCGGCGACTGCACGCTGGTGGACAGAAGTTGCGCGGAGGCGACCCCCGGCAAAGCGACGGCGGCGATGATGGCAGTGAGAAGAGCTAATATTTTGCTATATATCGCTTTCACGCGGCTATTTAACTGTGATTTCCACTTTGGAGGTCGGGGGGAGGTCGGCATTGCGTCTGTCGACAGCCTCGACCACCTTGTCGGCGAGGTCGCTGTAATAATTTTCGGCGATGTCGGCGGCATCGCCGGCGATGGCCCATGGCAGTCCGGCATCGGCCTGCGAGCGGATGTCGGCTACGAGGGGTATCTGCGCGAGGAGCGGTACCTGCAGCTCCTCGGCGAGTCTTGCGGCGCCCCCTTCTCCGAAGATGTAGTATCTCTCCTGCGGATGAGGTGCGGGTGTAAACCAGGCCATATTCTCCACAATGCCGAGTACCGGGACGTTGACCTTGTCACCCCGGAACATCGCGATCCCTTTGCGTGCGTCGGCGAGCGCGACGTCCTGCGGTGTGGAGACCACAACCACTCCGGTGATGGCGAGTGTCTGTACGAGTGTGAGATGTATGTCTGAAGTGCCCGGCGGCATGTCGATGACGAAGTAGTCGAGGTCGCCCCACCAGGCGTCGCCGATGAGCTGCTTGAGCGCATTGGAGGCCATGCCTCCTCTCCAGAGGACGGGGGAGTCGCGGTCCACGACAAAACCGATGGAGAGGAGCTTGACGCCGAATTTCTCTACAGGTTCGATCCAGTCGCGTCCCTCCTTGCTGACCATGAAGAGCTGCTGATCCTCCACTCCGAACATTTTGGGTATCGAAGGTCCGAAGATGTCGGCGTCGAGGAGTCCTACGCGGTATCCTTTGGCGGCGAGGGCGACGGCGAGATTGGCGGCGACGGTGGATTTGCCCACCCCTCCTTTGCCTGAGGAGACGCCGATGATGTTTTTGACGCCGGGGAGGAGATTCTCCTTGGGGCGTGGAGCCTGCCGGAATTTGACGGCTATATGTCCTGCCACGTCGATGCCGGGTATTTCACGGGCGAGCGTATCTTCAGCCGAGCGCACCACCGAGCGCACGAAGGGGTCGGTGGGCTTGTCGAAGATGAGCGAGAAGGATACCTTGTCGCCGTCGATGCGTATGTCGTCTTCGACCTGGTCGTTTTCCACGAGCGATTTGCCGTTGCCGGGGTAGCGGACCTTGGCGAGCGCGTCGAGTATGAGTCTGGGATATAATGTAGGCATGTCAGTCAATTTTAATGCCGCGTGGATATGCGCGGTAGTCGTCTTTTTCGATGTCTGATTCTTCGGGGTTGATGATCGGCGCTTCCCCCGGGAGGGTGAAGCGCAGCAGTTTGATGGCCTTTCCTCTGGAGAGCCATTGCCGTTCGTAGGCGGTCTGTATTGCGGTGTCGAAACGGTCGTCGCCGGTCGTTGCCCCGGCTATTGATTCGGGGTCGGAGAGGGGGGAGTCGGCGTAGAGGTCGCGGGAGTCTTTGAGGAGGGGGAGATGATTGAGGGCTATGATTCTCGAGGTGAATTCATAGAGGAAGGGGGAGTCTGTCTTTAGGGTGACGGTGCCTCCGGGGCGGAGGATACGCCGGTATGCTTCGAGGAATCTCGCGGAGGTGAGTCGCTTGTTGACCTTCTTCATCTGCGGGTCGGGGAATGTGATCCAGATGTCGGAGACCTCCGCGGGTGCGAAAAACTCTTCGAGGAGTTCGCACTGTGTGCGGAGGAAAGCGGCGTTGTGGAGTTCTCTCTGCAGAGCGAGTGAAGCTCCGGTGTACATTCTTGCTCCCTTGATGTCGATGCCTATGAATGCCGAGCCGGGGTCGGCGGCGGCGAGGTCGACGGTGTATTCTCCGCGTCCGCATCCGAGCTCGAGGACAATGGGTAGAGGCTTGCGGAAGAAGTCATCAGCCCATCGGCCTTTATACGGGAATGCTCCCGCCGCTAATTCGCGGCGGGGGCATTGTATTACATTGGTCATCTCGGCCATTCTTGCGAATTTGGCCAATTTATTCATACTCATATTGTTTCGCTCGCTTCGCTTGCGATTCGCTATTCAGCTCTTCGCGCTGAATACACGAACCATGCTAACGCATTACACTTCGGCCATCGGCTTTGCCTCGGCCCTCTTGCTTATCTCTCGGATCAGCCTCGGCTTTGCCTCGGGCTCTCTTGCTCTTCGGCCATCGGCTTTGCCTCGGCCTGTTTTCTCTTAAAGGCTTTTCTTTACTTCTACCTCTTCGAAGGCTTCTATCAGGTCGCCTTCGCGGATGTCGTTGTAGCCTTGGACTGAGAGTCCGCAGTCGTAGCCTGAGAGTACCTCCTTGACGTCGTCCTTGAATCGCTT
>CAYSJG010000145.1:0-5694 GCA_964431295.1 uncultured Sangeribacter sp.
AGTGAATGATGGCTCGAAAGACACCACATTGCAGATAGCTAATGAATTTAGAGAAAGATATCCAAATTCTGTCACCGTAATTGATAAAGAAAATGGGAATTACGGATCATGTATAAACGCCGGCTTGAGAATTGCAAGGGGAAAATATGTGAAGGTGCTTGATGCGTATGATTATTTTGATGAGAAGGTATTCAATGAGTATATTGAGCAACTGACGACACTGGATTCTGATGTGGTGTTGACAAACTTCAACAATGTAGAAAGTGATACTCTAAAAACATACTATGGTAGAGACTTGAGAAATGTAAGATTTCCTACATTTCAATCTGTTGACTTTAAAACCGCATCACACTTGCTGGAATATCCGTTGATGCATCTAATAACGTATAAACGTAAATTGCTAAAAGATATCAATTATCGACAGACAGAAGGAGCCAGCTATACAGACACCGAATGGTGCTTTATACCATTCGCATCGGCTAAAAGTTTCACTTTTTTACCGGTCTTTTTATACCAATATATTATTGGTAGGGAAGGACAAACAGTTTCTAAAGAGTCTTGGTTGAAAAGCAATCCGAGTTATTTCAAAATAATTCGGAATATGGTTGAAGAATACAGCCTGATTGCTCATCATTTAAATAAATCTCAAAAATCTTATCTGGACTCATATTTAAATACAGTGTATTTAAGTGTATTGCAAAGAAATATGAATTCGAAAGATGCTAATAGAGTCCAAGAATTTCAGAAATTTGAACGCCGGATGTCTGAACAATTTCCTGAGCAATTTGCAAAATGGACCGAAATCCCGCTATCCAGATGGTCAAAATGGAAAATTGTAAAGCATTGGAGAGATTCCGATTATTCACTGGATTTTTCAATTCCTGATTCAGTACTAAAAAGAGAACAGATACACAAAAGGTTGTATAAAATTATTCGTAAACTCACATTGTTTTAATGGACAAAATGAAAAGAAAGGTCTCCGTTATCATGGGAATCTATAATTGTGCTCCGACTTTAAGAGAAGCGTTAGACTCTCTATATGCACAAACATTCAATGATTTCCAGATAATAATTTGCGATGATGGATCCACAGACAATTCTTTAGCTATTGCAGAGGAATATGCAGCCTGTCATGATAATATTATTTTGCTGAAAAATGAAAAAAATCTTGGGCTAAATGCTACTCTTAACAAGTGTTTATCAGTAGTTGATACACCATTAGTTGCAAGAATGGATGGAGATGACATTTCTTTACCGGAGCGATTTGCAGTTCAGGTGAAATTTTTAGATGAACATCCTGAATATGCGTTTGTCTCCACTTCGATGATATGCTTTGATGAAAACGGAGATTTCAAAACATTGTATCATGAAGAAGGATCGCCAACCAGATTTTCATTTGTAAAAAAAACGCCATTTTATCATGCACCTGTTATGGTGAGAACAGAAGCTTATTTGGCAGTTGGTGGATATTCTGTGAGCAAAAAACTATTAAGGGTGGAAGACTACCACTTATGGTTTAAGATGTATGCTGCCGGCTTCCGGGGATTCAATCTTAAGAATGCATATTATAAAATGAGGGATGACTGCAATGCAATCCTTCGTAGAACCTGGATAAACCGCAAGAATGAATGTTATGTGAAGTTAATCGGCTATCGAATGCTACACCTTCCATTTTATGTGTATCCGGCTGCTATAATTCCAATTATTAAATACTTCATTCCTCAGCGCATTTATAGAATTTTACATAGACATTAGACTTCATCTGCAATATTCTAAGATATAAATGCGCAAAAATCCTTTCAGCATACATGATTTTCTGGGGTATGTGTTTCCGGGCGCATTGACTTTGTTTCTTTTCTATTTGCAGACTCAATCGGAAAATGCTACCCGACTCTATGATTATTACATACTGCTCGGCAAACTGAATTATCCGGATTCGCTTGAAGATACTATCATTCTGACTATTCTGTCATACGTATTGGGCCATTTGATTGCATATCTCTCTTCGGTCACTGTAGAACGATTTTCCATTTGGGTATATGACTATCCTTCGCATTATCTTATCGAACGTATGCCCAAACGCCACTTCTTAAGTCCATTTAATGAATATCATACTTTAATCAAAAAAACATGGAAAAGAAGTGTGCTCCACAATGACAACTGGTGCATACGCTGTTGGAAATACATTCGGATAATTTTCAGCTATCCTAAACGTCTGTGGGAGATGCTTGGCGATATGTTTTGGCGATTCTTTTTTTCCCTCTTTTTGCTTCCCATTTCTTTAGGAACATTGATTGTGAGCTGGATGCTGGGTCTTAAAAATTTTCTTGTAAAGCCACTGGATGATGATTTGAGGAAAACTGTCCGATTTCATACAAAGGCATTGATGGCATTTCTCGGTATTAAAGGGATGAAGCGTGATTCTGACTTCCATCGCATAATTTATCATTATGAGTACGAACAGATGAATGCCCACTCCATCAAAATGGACAATTATGTCGCTCTTTATGGTTTTATTCGCGCTACTGCATTCATTTTTAATATCCTTTGTTTTTGGATATTGGTGACGGTAGGAGTGCCGGCAATATTTGACAATTCATTTGACTCACACCTGTTTTTAATGCTTTTCGTATTGGGTAGTATCTCATATATCTTTTTCCTTGCTTTCATGAAATTCTACAGACGTTTCACTCTGGAATCTTTAATGAGTCTGGTATCCGATACGAGCTATTATACTCAACGTTGTGCCAACATCGGATATTCGCAAAGAGCATGTCAGCAAGAAGATATCAACTCAGGAAGCGAAACCGCAAGTGAATCTGTATCTGATTCTGATGAAACCACTGTGTAATAATTTTTAAATTAAGTCTTTATTAGATCGATCAAATTGATATTCGAGTGTAATGAGTTATCAATCATCATACAATAGATATTTCAAACGGGGACTGGGATTGGTGCTTGCTATAATATTGTTGATTCTCTTATGGCCGCTTTATCTGATTATTGCGGCTGCGATTGTCATTGATGACGGATTTCCGGTGTTTTATCGTCCGCTCAGAGGTGGATATCACAACAGACCTTTCCGGATTTTCAAGTTTCGGACGATGGTGCGCAATGCCGACAAGATCGGGGGTGGTACCACTGCTCTTCATGACCCGCGAATCACTAAGGTCGGTAATTTCCTTCGCAAGACCAAGCTGGATGAAATACCTCAGCTTTTCAATATTATCAATGGCACTATGAGCTTTATCGGGCCTCGCCCGGAGTTACTGAGATACGTAGAACAATACGCAGGGGACGAGAGACTGATTATGGAGGTAAGACCGGGCATCACGGATTACAGTTCCGTGGAGTTCATCAACCTCGATGAAATTGTAGGAGCCGGCAATGCCGATGAGATGTATGAGAAGTATGTCCTTAAGAAAAAGAATCAGCTTCGCATCAAATATGCTCGAGAAGTATCTTTTTCTACAGACTGCAAAATTTTCTTCAATACAATATATCGTGTGATAAGAAAGGCCACGGGCTTTATTATTCTCAATAAGCATAAGTAATGGAATATATCACTCTTAAAAATTCCGACCTTAATGTGTCCAGACTTTGCATGGGAGGATGTCCTATGGGTGGTTATGGATGGGGCGATGTTCAGGACAAGGAGCTCATAGACGCTATCCATGCCGCTTTGGACGGTGGTATCAATTTTTTTGATACTGCGGATACGTACGGTCTCGGACATTCCGAGAAGGTGCTTGCCAAGGGGCTTGGCAACCACAGACATGATGTTGTCATTGAGTCAAAATTCGGAGTAAGATTCAGTCCTGAAGGTACTAAATATGATAATTCTCCGGCATATATCCGTGAGGCTCTTGAAGGAACTTTGTCGCGCCTTGACACTGACTATGTGGATATATATACCATACACTACCGCGACAACAATACGCCCTTAGAGGAGGTCATCCATACTCTCGAAACACTTCGCAAGGAAGGGAAA
Organism: uncultured Sangeribacter sp.; assembly: GCA_964431295.1. Classification (GTDB taxonomy): domain Bacteria; phylum Bacteroidota; class Bacteroidia; order Bacteroidales; family Muribaculaceae; genus Lepagella. The sequence continues at coordinate 3,992 of CAYSJG010000145.1, forward strand.
ATCAGATATTTCGGACTTTCCAATATCGAATGCGACGGTATAGAGGAATTACTGCCTTACAAGGGCATGTTTGTCTGTTGCCAAGATGAATATTCGCTTGCATGCCGGACGCATGAGAAGGCTCTTATCGAAGTGGAAAAGCAACTGGATGTCAATCCATTTACTTGGGGAAGCCTCGGTCAGGGTATTCTGACCGGAAAATACGACAAGTCTTCTCGCTTCGACACTACAGACAGACGCAGTCGGGACATCTATGTCAATTTCCACGGCGACAAACTTCTCAAGAATCTTGAGATAGTGGAGGCGATGCGCCCAATAGCCGCAGCACATGGTGTCAGCGTGTCTGCAGTAGCAATCCGCTTTATTCTGGATTTTATGCCGGAATCCGTAGTGCTCGTCGGAGCAAAAAGACCTTCTCAGATATCAGGCAATATTGAGAGCATGGGATGGAAGCTCACAGATGAGGAAATCGCAATACTCAACAATTTATCCAAATAATTATATCTCTGTAAAAGCCATTCTCCATCTATCACATCAGACAGACCACATCATAACAAATGACCCCAACTTCGCCGAAATATCTTCAGTCAAAGTATCTTTCGGAGATACTTTTGGTGCAGATAGTGGCAACTTATCTTGTAATTTTGGGACATTCTTATCCCTTTATCACAGCGATACCGGACTGGATTTCTCATACGCAAGTCTTCATCTATTGCTTCCACATGCCACTCTTCGTATGGATTAGCGGATATCTGCTTGTCTATACTGACCAATCCCGACGAAATGGACTCAGAGCTTTTTGCAGGAAGCGGTTTATGAAGTTGATAATACCGTATATTGCGCTCACTATAATAGCCTTTTTACCAAAATTTCTGGCACAGCAATATCTGAATGACTCTCTTTCGCTGGATGCAGAATCTATAGTCAGGGTGTTTTTGGTGCCACGTGAGAACATCTGGGGACATTTCTGGTTTCTACCGATGATTTTCATACTTGGCATAGTCGGATTTGCGATAGATAAATTGGGAGATAGACTCAACAAAAGAATTTCAGAAAAATACAGCAAAAGAGATTTGGGCAGAAAGATTCTATGGCTCGCAATTTTTCTGCTGAGTTCTTTGGCAAATATCCTCTGCTATGGCAATAAAATCTCCGGATGGTTTTCCATTGATGACCTGATCAATTTGGGATGGGTCTTTGCATTGGGTGCATTCTGCGGATGCTTCAAGGTGATAGAAATTATCGCTGACAAAGCCAATGCATGGCGTGCCTTAACTATTCTTATTCTGACAGCAATCGCTTTTGCAGGCTGGCAGTGGAGCACTCCGATTGCCAATTGTATTGTCAAAATGGCCATAGCCGTATTGATGATATATGCTCTGACGGAACTTTGCGCTCGCCTGTCGAAGAAATTAAATCTCAACAAAACTTCCATATACGCTCAGACATTCACCATCTTTATTCTCTCATGGCCGTGTCAGGCCGTGATAAATGTGGTGACTGAACGGCTTCTTGGTTGGCCCTGGTATTTTATAATGCCGGCTCAATTTGTAGCCGGTGTTGTCGGACCGATGCTTCTCATCAAACTCATAGATATAATCGAGAGACGGTACAGGACACACTACATCTCGATACTTCTTGGAAAATAATTAGACCCCATCCCACAAAAAAATGTTAACGCAGGGGTCGCAGATTTCGGTCAG
>CAYSJG010000146.1:0-5576 GCA_964431295.1 uncultured Sangeribacter sp.
ACTCGGTCTGCCTGGTCTCTCCGGCTTCGTGGCTGAGATGACGATCTTCTTCGGCGCCTTCCAGGATTCAGACCTGTTCCATCGCGTATTCGTGATCTGCGGCACGACATCTATCGTGATCACCGCAGTGTATATCCTCCGCGTGGTCGGCAAGCTGCTTCTCGGTCCGGTGCAGGATGAGCATCATCTCTCTCTGACCGACGCCACATGGTGGGAGCGTCTCGCTACCGTCACGCTGATTGTCTCCATCGCCGGGATCGGTTTCTTCCCCAATTGGATCAGCGATACGATACAGCATTCGTTTGTACCTATCATCAACGCTCTCCAGACTTCAGCCTTCTAACAATCTAATATTAGGAATTGACAATGGACTATTCACAATTCGGGGCAATGTTGCCCGAACTGATAATATTGGGAATCTTCCTGGTGGTGTTCCTGCTGGACACCTTCGGCGGCAAGAGCACAGGCAAGGCCCTTCTCCCCATCACATCGGTGCTTTTCCTGCTGGCCACGGTGGCCATCTGGATAGTGCCTTCAACGGCTGAGGGTGTGTTTGGAGGCATGTATGTAGACAACGCGGCCTGCAAGGCTATGAAGTGTATCCTCAATGTGGGTTTCTTCATAGTGCTTCTGCAGTCGCAGCAGTGGATCGACAGCGAAGGTCAGGCTCTGCGTCGCGGCGAATTCTTCGAATTGCTGCTCGTGACTCTCTTCGGCATGTATCTGATGATCTCCGCACGCCACTTCCTGCTCTTCATCATCGGTCTCGAGTGCGCATCACTGCCTCTCGCCGCCATGGTGGCCTTCAACAAGTATAAGTATGAGAGCCACGAGGCAGCCGTGAAGTATATACTCACAGCGGTATTCTCTTCTGCTATTCTGCTGTCAGGCCTTAGCTTCGTATACGCTTTCTCGGGCGGTTCTCTCTATTTCCAGGATATCGCGCTCAATATAATGCAGGGTGAGACAAGCGCACTGCTTGTCGTAGCGCTTGCGTTTGTACTTGCCGGTATCGGCTTCAAGCTTTCGCTTGTGCCCTTCCACCTCTGGACCGCCGATGTATATGAAGGCGCTCCTACAGCTGTGACAGCATATCTGTCTGTCATCTCCAAAGGTGCTGCGGCGTTTGCCTTCTTCATCATCTTTGTGCAGGTGTTTGGCGCCGTATATGCCTCAGCATGGGACTGGATGCTTTATGCCGTGATTATCCTTACAATCACAGTAGGCAACCTCTTTGCGATGCGTCAGAAGAACATGAAGCGATTCATGGCTTTCTCGTCAGTGTCGCAGGCCGGCTATGTGATGCTCGGCGCCATGGCAGCCGATGAGCTCGGACTCGCTTCAATGATGTTCTACATCTTCGTATATGTGGTGAGCAATCTCGGTGCTTTCGCAGTCATCTCAAGTATCGAAAACCGTACCGGTATGGTGAATATGGAGGATTACAACGGTCTCCACAAGACAAATCCCTGGCTCTCCTTTGCCATGACATTAGCGATGTTCTCTCTGGCAGGTATACCTCCGTTTGCAGGCTTCTTCTCGAAGATTCTGATCTTTACCAGTGTCACAGGTACTTACATGCTCGTGCTCATAGCTCTCATCAACACGATCATCTCGCTTTACTACGATCTGCTTGTGGTGAAAGCTATGTGGATCAGCCCCGATGAGCCCCGCATCGAATCATATAAGAGCGCCGGCAGCGAACGTCTGGCCATCTGGCTCTGCGTAGCAGGTATCGTATTCATGGGTCTCATCCCGTACTTCTACCAGTACTGCATAGATGCGGTAGGTCAGAGCTTCGGCTTGCTTGCGAGCCTCGCACATTAATCTGATAGCGCGCAAATATTGTTATATTTATTCTCTCGGAGGGTACATCAAAGGTGTATCCTCCGATTTTTTTTGTTATACTATGAAATGTCAAACGCTCCATTTCATTTCTTGATTTCGTCTTAGCGTCATCCTAAATCACCGAAATATCGAGATAATTGTTTGATATTCAACAGGTGCTTTTCGCATTTTTCAATAAAGTGACGAAGTAAGGATAAAAATTATATTTTAATTTAAAAAAAATATTTGTTTTTTTAATTATTTTTTTTAAATTGCGCTCGGATACTTAAATCAAAATTATTATAAAACAAATGTATATGAAAAGTTTAAAGTTACTGTGGCTGGTATGCGGTGCAGTTATGATGTCCGTATGTTCATGCTCTTCAAGTGATGAGCCGAATCCCGATGATGGTACAAGCGTTGAGTTGAAGGCGCAAGCTCGTCAGCAGCAACTGCAGAGCGAGTTTCTCGAAAATAAAGGTGGTCTTTTGTTGTCAGTCGGCGCTACCGAAGAGGCCGGAGTTTATGATAAGGATAAGCTCTACTGGTTAATGGTTGATTTGTTTATTGAGCCTGTTGACGCGGATTCAGGTTTCATTATCGGACCTCCGGGTTTCGATATGCCTCTCTACGTCATGCAGGTGCGCGGTTGTGAACCGGTAGTGCCATTTGTCGGCGTATCTTATGATGATGTTAATTCCAATCGTTGTGCATATCCACTCGTCGCTGAAGGTGGAGTCGTGGAATTTCCTGTCGTCAAACTTCCTTCAGGCACGCTTTCGCTTGCAGACTATAAGCTGGATGGTGTGTATGTGAATCCCGGGGGAACAGAACGGGTATATTTATACTTTGAAGGGCTCAATGAAGATGGAGCATGTGGTGAATATATCGCGCAGTTTGTAGATAATGGCGGAGAAAAGCGAGTGGAGATTCGCGAAAACAAAACTGAGAAAAAGCGCTCCTTTGTTTTGCAATTCACAAATCCTTCGTGCGAATATAAATTTGATAATGGGGAGAACACCATTTTTATAGAAATAGAGCAGGAGGCAGCTTCCGCCGGGAAATGATATTTCGAGAAGAGGGTTGAGAGGAGAAGAGGTGTGAAAGTAATGGCAGAGGTTGTCCATCCGGGCAACCTCTGCTTATAGTGATATGTTGAGGCGTAGTGTTGTATTTTTCAGAATCAGGCTGTAAACCTTATTGCTTCATCGTTGTCAAAGATTTGTAACGGAATGTCTTTTATGTATGACATCCCGTGGGATCATGTTATTATGTCGTGATCCTATGAGTCTGTTTTATAGAATAATGCACAAGCATGAAAGAGGAAGATAAATTATATAAAGCTTACGGTCGCGACACCGGTTTTCGTGTGCCGGAGGGCTTTTTTGATGAGTTTGAGCAGCGTGTGACCTCCGCTCTTCCGGAGTATCCCGAGGCTCCGGCGCCTGTGAGATTGTCGCATTGGCAGCGTGTGAAGCCATACGTGTATCTCGCGGCAATGTTTCTCGGGATATGGTGCATGATGAAAGTCTTTCATGATATATCCGAGCGTGCGGCGGCTCAACAGGACGCTGTGCCTGAAAACGTAGTGCTCGCGATGGCAGACCAAGGTACTGCAGACTATGTGATTTCAGTGGAGGAAGCCGATATGTCAGATGTAGAGCTGGAGCAGTATGTAGGCGAGCAATACGATGATATAAAGGACTTTGAGGCTGATTTTGACTATGATATGAAGCCTGAATATGCTTCTATAGAGATAAATTGACAATCAATAGATAATGATGAAAACAATACTGTGTAAACATATCAAGTCGTCATGGGCGCGTCGGCAACTGATGACGCTTGCTGTGATACTTGTCGGCTCAATGGCATTCGGTGCTTTCGCTCAGGGGAAATGTCCCGGAAGGCGTCCCGATCCGAAGATGTGGAAGGAGATTCAGGAGTATAAAATGAAATTTCTGGCTCAGGAGATGGATCTTCCCAAAGATAAGCAGCAGAAATTTTTCGACTTATACAGTGAGATGTCCGAGAAGAAGCGGAAGCTCTTTGATGATGTGAAGTGCTGTGAGATGGCTCTTGAAAAGGATGAAAATGCCAGCGACAAGGATTATGAGGAGGCATTTCGCAAACTCACAGCCGCCAAAGAGAAGGATGCCGCGCTTGAAAAGGAATATGATAAGAAATTCTCCAAGATTCTCACTTCCCGGCAGATATACAAGATGAAGCAGGGTGAGGAGAAATTCCGTCGCAAGATGGCGAGGATGCATCATAAGCATCATTCCGGCAATAATGCCCGCAGAGCCCGGCCTAAGCAGAAATAGCCAGTGCCGCAGCGAAATAAGAGCCTGAAATTTTAGGGAAGAGGCTCTTAAATATTGAAAATATTGAGTACGGATTTTGAGTGCATATATTGAGTACTATGACACAAAAACATTTGCCGCATAAAGAGTTGATAAAGATGAATCCCCGATTCATCTTTATTCTGTTATTATCCCTGCTGTCATTATTTCAGTTTACAGCTTTTAGGTCAGAGGCGCGCACTCCGGTACGTGGCCGAGTCGTCGCGCAAGCCGCACCTGCTTCCTCCTCTGTGAAAGAGGAGAGTAATCAGTCCGGCACGAAGGGACCGGATTTCTCAATGCCTCGGACAGTGGAGACAGAGTCTCGCGAATTAATTGATAAAGCGCTGAAAACACACAACTATGAGTCGGCCTTGCGTTCAGCGATCAATCTGACGTGTGCCGTCCAGAGTGTCAGCAGCGACTCCGTGTGCAGTGTCTATAAATTTCTGTCTGAGTTTCAGGAGAAGTTGCCGTCGCCATACAGTGATATAGCGCGACTGGTGACAGCGCAGTTTCTCACTGACATGTACCGCAGTAACCGTTACTTCTATGACAGACGTCAGTTGCCGACGTCCGAAATAGCCCCAAATCCTCAGGAATGGAGCGGTGAACAATTCAAGATCAAGATACTCGGTCTCTGCCGGGATGCGATGGCGGAGCGTGATGCACTTGCAGGATATCCGTTGTCTGACATATACTCCTTGGTTGAGAACTGGAAAGATTATAAGTCAGGCGGGTATACAATGCTTGACTTCGCCGCTTACAGAGTGGCGGATATTCTGTCTACGCTGAATGTCGGCGACAGCGATCCGGCTGCTTTCGGTGCGTTTGAGGGAGGCGCATTCGGTATAATGACAAGACTATGCTCCGAGGACGAGATTCGTGCGAAAGATAACCCGGCAGTGAGAGAGGGTGCGCTTCTGACCGCATATGTATGCCGCCTGCAACAGTGCAATGACAATACGGAGTCTCTCGGACTGGCCGACGCCCTTCTTGACAGCTATGAGGCTACTCCCTCCTATGCCAAGGCGGCTTATGCTGTGTATGAGACAGTGTACAATCGCATGAGCGAGCGAGAGAAGCAGATTTTCTACTCGCGTCTGCAGGGTCATGATGATCTGAAAAATCTGCAGCAGCGTATAGCTATGGCAGATGTGGAGATTTCAGCTCCCTCTCAAGTTCTCCCGGGCGATAAGATATCAGTAGACTGGCGCAGTGTCACTTGCGATGCGTTCAGCATTCTGCTTGTGAAGGTGCCCTCTTCGTACAACGATGCCTCTCTGTCCTGGAAGGAGGGTCTTGATGCCAACAGGATTGTAGCGGAGGGCAGGATGGTGGCTGCGCGGAGTGTGACAGTGGCGGACAGCGTGCCTTTTACAAGAACAGGTGCGGTAACTTTTGACGGTG
>CAYSJG010000147.1:0-5558 GCA_964431295.1 uncultured Sangeribacter sp.
GGAAAAGCCCTCTAAACCATACGTCTGACATAACCCCTCACCACGGCAAGCCCGCAGGGGGTGCGACAATTCAGCCGGGTGTGAAATGACCTTAAGGAAATTTCACACCCGGCTTTATTCTTATCTATTCTTTTGGGTGGCCCTACGGGACACCTGGTTTTTATTGTGGGTGGCTGGTTTCCAGGGGTGAAATGACCCTACGGGACATTTCACCCCTGTTGTAACGCCACCACCATCAAATTGGTGTCCCGTAGGGCCACCCCCCAATCGTTGATTTGGGACGGTGGTGCATGATGATTGGGCTGGATAAAAAAATCTGCATTAATCCGGCTTGGAATATTTGATCTGCGAAAGCTTTGGCATAGCTATAAGCTTGATCTGCGCTACTTATATCTTCTCTTTCTGGATGCTTATGGATTTATATTTTGGATTGTCAGCTCCGCGAGATGTCAGCACGATATGGTGTGCAATAAAAATTTAACAGATAAAAAATGTTGCGAATCATAAAAAATTGTAATTTTGCACCCGAAAACATCACCGCGACTTTCGATTAATCCCACCGTAGACATCAGCGCAAAGTCGAAAGTTTACAATCGAAAATCCTCATCTGCCGAGGCGAGCTATCTTCTCCACTTCAACACAATAGCGATACCGCAGCAGATGTCAACATATAAAACGAGAAACAACAACAACTCCAAAACAACTAAACACGCGAGCGATTATGAAAAAATATCTACTTACGCTCTTCTGCCTGCTCCTGACATGTGTCGCCTACGCCGCCGACCTGACGTCGCCATACACGTATAACGGGATTGTCGATGATTTTAAGTCCATTTCCTCTGATTTAAAAAGCAAGAGTGGCAAAGCGACTGCCACATTAAATGGAGTGTCGTGGGATATAACGCAGACCCTTTATTCGGGCGCTACAAATTACACTGGCCAAGCAAACGGAGGATCCACTCCCTATATTCAAATAGGAACTGCAGCCGAAGCTGCACAGTCTGTGTCTTTTAAAACTGGAGCTTTCAATGGCAAAAAAATCACAGGCATTACAGTTAAGGTAAGAGGTACAGACAAAGCCACCTACACGGCATATCTGACATGTGATGACACAGAAATAGAAAAAAGCTTGGGATCAGCTGCTAAAGATGCTGTTGAAATCACTAATTCAGAATCTTTAAGTATAATGCCCTCCACTTCTTTTGGAATAATATTTAAGAACTCCAATGCAGCAAAAGGAACTAAGAACTCTAATGGAGCTTTTTCATTTTATGCTATCTCTATAACTTTCGAAGATGCACCCGCTGTAGAGAAGACTCTTACTTTGGCCGAGGGCTCTGAGACCGTCAATGAGACTCCTACATTCACAATAAATGTCGGTCAGACTATCACTCCCGTTGTCACAACTCCGGAATCTGCTCTCAGTCAGGTTACATATTCTTACGATACAAATGAAAACGTCGTAGTAAACGGTGCCGCAATCACTCTGAATGCTGCCGGCACATATAAATTTACTGCGTCTCTTGAAGGCTGCGATAATTTGACGTTTGACATCGTAGCAAAGGAGATAGAAAAGCAAACAGCTACGATTACCCTCAATGGCACGACTTTCACCGTCAAAGAGCGGGAGACTCTCAGCGATGTATTCACTGTAACGCCCGCCGAGGCGATGAGCGAAGTCACCGCCTATATTCTGGATAGCGAGGGCAATGAGACTACAGGTTTGCAACTGACCGAGAACGGAATTTTTAAAGCTGTCACACCAGACGAATACACTCTTACGCTCCGCATCAAAAATTCCATGTATTATAATGATGTTGAATCAGACACCTTCACCATCACCGTTGAGGCGAATCCCATAATTTCTTCTAAGTTTGACTTCAATAAGGAGAATGCTTATGAACTAACAACTGGCAAATATGTAACTGACGACACTTCAATTAAACCCTCTCCTTCTGATGTTGTGACTCTAAAAATGTCAGGCAAAGACAAATTCCGCCATTGGAAAGCTACTTCTACTTATGAATTGCGTGGTTATAACACTGGTAAAATGACTCTTAGTGCCGAAGGTTACGTTATAACTGAGGTAACCTTTACTGGTGACGCTCTGTCTCTTATTTCATTGAGTGCTAATCAACCATTTACAGAATCAAACAATTCCAGTAAGGAAAAAAGCTGGACGGTCAACAACGACAGCCAAGCAACATCAATATCATTTGATTTTGGAGACGGGACTTCAAAAATAACTAAAATTTCTCTCACCCTTAAAAAAGTTGAGACTACGCAGTGGAATGTAGCCGACAGCTACGAGGTGGCACATGCCCGCAAGGTTGTTGAAGAGGGTGAGACTCAGGACTATTTCTACAATTATGTGATTGCCGGACAAGGCGGCCTCGTTGAGGATCCTATCTGCAATTCTTCGCTTGACGAGACTGACAAATTTGCCGAGGTATTCTCTGCCACTGTCACCCCGGACTTCACTCCTGTCACAATAGATGACCTCAATGAGGATCATAAGCCTCTTGCCGACACTTACGCCAAGCATCTCTATTATGAGGAGCCTGTAGTACACTTCAACAGCAGTACAGACCTTTCTGTAGACATCAAGGTGGCCGGCAAATATACAGTGACGCTGACTTGCAACGGCACAAATGATTTCCTCGCAAGCGAGAAGGTATTCACTCTGACTGTCAATCCGTCATTCGACTTTATATGGTGCGAAGGTCCCGCTATCGCTGACGAAGGCAACGACAGCTACTCGCTCTGCTTCCCCGAAGGCACGGATATAGCAAATCTTCAGGACAAAGATTACTTCATCAAGCATATCGATCCGGGTCATATCACCTACGGTGGTGGCGAAGGTCAGGAGAACGGCCTCTGGTATAAGATAACCTACAATACTAACGTGGATCAGAACGGCGACGACACTGAGGCATCCAATGCTACCCCGATACAGTATGCACCTGCCGCCGAGGCCGGCTGGAAACTTATGGATGGCCCGATCAACATGAAGAATGCCACCTCACTGGCTCTGCATCTGGAGACCAACGGTGCGACTGCCGAGAAGACATTCAACATGACCGGCGGTGTCACCACCGGCGTCAACGATCTCCTCACGGACACCGAGGAGGGAGAAGTGATGTGGTTTGACTTCAACGGCATGCGCGTCAAAGAGCCCGCACACGGCCTCTATATCCGCGTGCAGAACGGCAAAGCCACCAAGACAATCATCAGATAGTCTGACCTCTTAGACCGAAATCGGGTAGGGTGTATCAAAATACTGATGCGCCCTACTCTTTTTTACTATATCGAGCGAAACGAGGCAAAAAAGAAAAATTATTGCAAAAAATTTGCATAATGCGAAATATATAATTATTTTTGCCGAGTGTTTTTCATAGTATTAAAATTAAGATTAAGGTTTAGGCCCGATCCTTTGCGAAAAGTATCGGGTCATTTTTTGCCCTCCCGCCTCTCAACTCGCATTTCCCTTCCTTAATCTCTCGCTGAGGCTATATTTTTTTTGCGCTTCGCGCTTTTTGGCAAACTCGCAGAGCCGCAGGGCCCGCAGAGGCCCGCGGAGGGAAGCCATTGCATGGCCGAGCTCGCAGAGATTTTTTCGAGACCTCGCTTCCACATGAGAGAAACCTTGCGGCTAAGTGAAGGTATTTTTTGGCGCAAACATCTCAAAAAAATCCTCTTCGAGTGAATGGAAGTTAAATCCAAACACTCTCTAACATATTGCTAAAAAAATCTTACCCAACATCATTACGCCTCGCCGCGACGATTTTCATTTGTAAACAAACCCTGCTAAAAAACTGCGGCCACAAAGGAGAAAGCGTATAATTTTGAAACTATAAATGCCTATAAATTAGAAGATTTTCGCCAAAAAAATCAGATATTTTTTTGGTAATCCTGAGATATTTTGTAAATTTGCAAATGTTTTTCATGGTATTAGATTTAAGGTTAGAGGATTAGTTGTCGAGAGACAATTAATCTTTTTTTATGGGTATTGGCACAGCTGAGAAAGCATGATATGTCGCATTTTTTTAGTATATTTGCAGTGAAAAAGGTACTTACGACCTTATCAGACAAAAATCAAGACAATGATTGAACAAAATATAGATGCAGAGGGAGTAAATGACCCTCAAAACGGACATTATCAGGCAGACAACATTCAGGTGCTGGAGGGCCTTGAGGCCGTGCGGAAGCGTCCTGCGATGTATATCGGCGACATCTCGGCTCGCGGTCTGCACCATCTTGTATATGAGGTGGTGGACAATTCAATCGACGAGGCTCTCGCCGGCTATGCCAACGACATCGAGGTGACAATCCTCGAGGATAATTCGATCCGCGTGCGCGACAATGGCCGCGGCATCCCTGTGGATATGCACGAGAAGATGCACAAACCGGCGCTGGAGGTCGTGCTCACAGTGCTGCATGCCGGCGGTAAGTTTGACAAAGGCTCTTACAAAGTCTCCGGCGGTCTGCACGGCGTGGGTGTAAGCTGCGTCAACGCTCTTTCGGACTATCTGCGTGCGGAGATCCACCGCGACGGCAAGATATATATGCAAGAGTATGCTTACGGCAAACCGACCTGCGATATGCAGGTGGTCGGTGAGACTGACCGCACGGGTACGACCATCATCTTCCATCCTGACGCCTCGATATTCACCGAGACGGTGTATGACTACGAGACTCTGGCCAACCGTCTGCGTGACCTGGCGTTTCTGAATGCCGGGATACGTCTGTCGCTGACCGACGAGCGTGTGCGCGATGAGCAAGGGGTGGCCAAGAGCCATGTGTTCCACTCCCGCGACGGCCTCAAGGAGTTTGTGAAATATATCGACCAGGGGAAGGAGCCGCTCATCGAGGATGTGATACATATCAACACGGAGAAAAACGGTGTGCCGATCGAGGTGGCGATGACTTACAATACCTCTTTCAATGAGAATATCTTCTCCTACGTCAACAATATCAACACGATCGAGGGTGGCACACACCTGACAGGCTTCCGCCGCGGTCTGACGACTACTCTGAAGAAATATGCCGATGACAATCATCTGCTTGACAAACTGAAGATCGAGCTCTCCAAGGAGGACTTCCGCGACGGTCTGACCGCCGTAGTGTCGGTGAAGGTGGCCGAGCCGCAGTTTGAGGGTCAAACGAAAACCAAGCTTGGCAACAATGATGTGGGCGGCGTGGTGCAGAGCGCTGTCAGCGAGGCTCTGAAGTATTATCTTGAGGAGAATCCGAAGCAGGCCCGTGCGATAGTGGACAAGGTGGTGCTGGCAGCCACGGCGCGTCATGCCGCGCAGTCGGCACGTCTGAAAGTGCAGCGCAAGAGTCCTCTGGCGGGCGCCGGGCTTCCCGGCAAACTGGCGGACTGCAAGAGCCGTGATGCCGCGGAGTGCGAGCTATTCCTCGTGGAGGGTGACTCTGCGGGCGGCAGCGCCAAGCAGGGCCGCAATCCCAACTATCAGGCCATCCTGCCGCTGCGAGGCAAGATCCTCAATGTGGAGAAGGCCATGGACCACAAGGTATTCGAGAGCCAGGAAATT
>CAYSJG010000148.1:0-5470 GCA_964431295.1 uncultured Sangeribacter sp.
TCAAATTTATTGATGCACATCATAATCTCTCGATGCAGGTGCATCCTGACGATGAGCTGGCCCGGCGGAGAAATCTCCCATCCGGCAAGACTGAGATGTGGTATGTCGTGGACACAAAGCCGGGCGCTGCTATCTACAGCGGCTTCCGCACACGGATGGATGCCGAAGGATACAGACGGCACATCGCCGAGGGCTCATTTGCCGATACAGTCGCCAGGTACGACTCACATCCAGGTGATGTCTTCTTCATACCCGGGGGCAGAGTACATGCCATCGGCGCCGGCAATCTTGTGGTCGAGATTCAGCAGACAAGCGATGTCACATACCGCATCTACGACTACGGACGGCTTGACTCCGACGGCAAACCCCGGAAGCTTCATACGGAGCTCGCCGCAGAAGCCTTGGATTTCAATGTATTGCCCGATTATCGGCAGCGCGTGCCGGAGGAAGGCATTAATAAAGAAACCCGCCTCGCCAGCTGTCCCTATTTCCATGTGGCCAAGATTGATCTTCAGGGTAAGATGACCTTGTGCAATAATGGAGAAAGCTTTATTATACTTATATGCACGGCCGGCGGATGTCAAGTCGTGACACCTGAAGAGACAGCCGAATTAATAGAAGGGCATACCATGTTGCTCCCTGCTTCCATACCTCAGACATACCTTCGAGGTAATGCTACCATTCTGACAGCCCGGTACGGAAATTCAATTTGACAATTTCTCCATAATTAGTTAACTTTGCAGACGGAAGTGAGCAATATATCACTTCCATACTTTTGTTATATCCTAAGACCCCATCCCACAAAACATTCTAACGCAGGGGTCGCAGTCTTTATAATATAGGCAATATGGCACAGAAAATTACAGAATCAGTGACTTGGGTCGGCAAGACCGACTGGCAATTGACAACATTTCACGGAGATGAGCTTTCGACTCACCACGGCTCAAGCTACAACGCTTATCTGATTCAGGATGAAAAGACTGTGCTCATCGACACTGTATGGCGTCCGTATGACCGGCAGTTTGTGGCCAGACTCAAAGAGGTGATCGATCTACACAAAATCGACTATATCGTGATGAATCACAACGAGATTGACCACAGCGGAGCTCTTCTCGAACTCATGCGCGAGATTCCTGACACACCCATCTACTGCACTAAAAAGGGGGAAGAGATACTCCGTGGACAATTTCATCAGGACTGGAATTATGTCAACGTCAAGACCGGCGACACTCTCTCCATAGGGAAGCGCACACTCACCTTCATAGAATGTCCCATGCTCCACTGGCCCGACACCATGGCCACATATCTTGACGTCGACAATATTCTATTCTCCAACGATATATTCGGACAGCATTTCGCGTCCGGATCGCTGTTCGACGATACCGAGCCGCTGCATGACATCATGTATGAGGCCGAGAAATATTATGCCAACATCATCGCGCCATTCTCACCCATAGCCGCCCGCAAACTCAAAGAGATTCTCGCCATGAATCTCCCCTTGACAATGATAGCGCCCAGCCACGGTGTGATCTGGAGATCGCATATCGATGACATCATCGCCGCATATCAGAAATGGTCCGCCAATTATATGGAAAACAGGATCACGATCGTCTACGACACAATGTGGGACAGCACGCGCAAGATGGCAGAAGCCATTGCCGATGGCATACATGAAGCTGACCCGGAGGTGACGGTCAGCGTATTCAACGCCGCCAAGCATGACAAAAACGATATCCTCACCAAGATATTCGCTTCCAAGACAGTACTCGTTGGCTCACCGACAATCAACAATGGCGTGTCATATGCCATTGCCGGACTTCTGGAGATGATACACGGCCTGAAACTCAAGGGTAAGAAAGCAGCAGCCTTCGGCAGCTACGGCTGGAGCGGTGAAGGTAATAAAATCATCAACGAATCGCTGCATAAAAGCGGCTTTCAGCTCATCGATGACGGTCTGCGCACACTCTGGATGCCCACCGACGAGCAGATAGAGACATTCAGGGAATACGGCCGCAAAATTGCGCAAGCAAGCCAAAGTCAAAGACAGAAGTAATAAGACAGAAGACCAAGCGCAAGCAAGCCAAAGTCAAAGACAGAAGTAATAAGGCAGAAGACCAAGCGAAGGCAAGCCAAAGTCAAAGACAGAAGTAATAAGACAGAAGACCAAGCGAAGGCAGAGGTCTTGAGCGATAAGCCCTGCGTCTTGATTTTTGTAACTGTTCCGGAAGCTTGCTTCCGACCAGAAGAGAGCTTCCGCTCCAAAGCGAGAGCCTCCGCCCTATAAGCCGTAAGCCTCGGAGAGGGCGGCTATGAAATGAGGCCAGGAGAGCGCGCTGTCGTAACGACGACGCGCCGCCAGCCCTATCTGACGCCGCAATTCCGAGTCCTCTGCCAGACGACTCATCGCCGCGGCAAGCCCCTCCGCATCACCTGGCTCCACTCTCAGCGCCTCCACATCTGCGGTGAGATATTCACCCTGCGCGCCATTGAAGGTTGTCACCTGCGGACGTCCATTCATCATATATTCCATGTTGGCCATCCCGAAAGCCTCAGGTCTCTCGGCCGGCAATACGCCGAAATGGCACTCGGATATCAGCTCGGAGGGATCACCGGCTGGACGCACCCAGTCGATAAGATCCATCACCCCCAGCCTCACCGCCAGCGACCGCAGAGAGTCCACATAATCAGCCTCTCCGCAACCGACGACCCGCAGACGTATGCGCGGTCCACCTCCGCCGCGCACAAGATGAAGAGCCGTAAGCAATGTCTCAAGCCCCTTACCAGCCTGTACTCGACCATGATACATCGCCGTCACCGCACCTCGCTTGGGCTCCTCCACAGGCTCCGGAGCGGTAAGCCTGCTATTGAGAGTCACATGCAGACGACGACTGTCAAAGGGATAGCGGCCTGTCGGCCATGCGGAAAGAAACAGATTTTTGGAAAATTCCGACACAAACACCTGCGAGTCAAGCTGACGGTATATCCACCTCCGAAGAAGTGTATTTCTACCGGGCAACGCCTTGTGGCGCGTCACCACCACCTTCACAAGAGGCATACCGGCCAGACGACGCGCCGCTATCGCGGTGAGCGCGTCACGGTATCTGTGGACATGAATCACCACACCGGCGCCTTTCCCACGCTGAGGATCCTCCTCAAGAAGGCGCCGCAATATCAGGGTGGAGAAGAAGTCGGGATAGTCGCGCAAAGGAGCGTGACGCAGTGATATGCCGGACATTTCAAAGCGACAATCCACCGCCCTGGCATCGCGCGTCAGCACTGTGACGCTGTCGCCCTGAGACGCGAAGTGACGGCAGATGTCAAGAGCATATTGCTCCTTGCCGCCAAAACTTCCCGACGATACTATATGAATCAGCCGCATCGTCAGTTTTTCGCCGCCAGCATCATCTTGAGATCCACACTGGGCATCTGCAGATAGCTGCCTATCAGCTTGTCACAAAGCTTGCCGCGATACGTCACCACACCGGCCTGCACACCCTCTGTGGTCAGCATCATCTCCTCGAAACCGTTTTTGATGATCATCTCGCTGAAGAAATTCACCAGCACATTGCTGATCGCCATAGCCACTGTGCGTGGCACGGACACCGAGGGATGAGAATCCTTGAAATTCATCATAAAGGCCGTATCCTTCATAATGCGTGTCAACTTGTTGGGAAATTCAAACGGACGGGTGGTCTCACCTATTATCAGCACATCGGCTGTCTTTGCCTTGTTGTAGAGCACACGGGGATGCGGCGCAAGCGTCACAAGCTGAGGACCGCATATCTGCCGGGCCATCGACAGATCCGACACATCATTATTGATCAGCGTCACCAGAGCGCCGGCAGATATCGCCGCCTGCGCGGCCGCGTATACATCGCCCCCCTTGCCGATCAAAAGCACTTCGCAAGGATTTATGCCGGCCACACCTGCCAGAAGCACTCCCTTACCGCCACCGAGAAACGACAGATGCTCCTGAGCATACATGATCGCCGCACGACCGTCTATCTCGTTGAGAATATTCGCAAACACCGGATCATCATTAAGGCTATACATCCCATCCAGACAGCCCACTGTTATCTTACGGTCCAGCAATGCCTTCACCGTCGACTTGTTAAAGAGCTCGTCGCCCATCATGCACAGGAATGTCGCGCCGGACTTCATCTTGCATACATCCTTGGAATTGACCGGGGCGAAACTTACCACGACATCACAGCCCAAAGCCGCTTCACGATTGGAAATCTCCACACCGAAATCAGCATATTGCGCATCTGAAAAGCTGATGTCCACACCGGCGCCCTCCTCCATCACAAGGCGGAGACCCGATGACGTCAGCAAGCCGCACGCCTCCGGAGTGAGCAGAAAGCGCGTCTCCTCGGTGTCTGCATAGTTTGCGGGCAATCCTATTGACATGCTGCCTTTATTCTCCACTGCGCCGCAGGCCTCAAGCTCCGGCTCCAGTGTCCCTGTGACTCTTTCTTCCATAGCATATTCTCTTTTTTACAGCATCCGGCAGGAGATTTATACATTTTTTACTCTCCCGCACCGAGCCGCGGTTTTCTATAACAACAAATTTAGTGTTTTTTTAGTAATTTTGCGACTGTAAGAGCAGAAAAGTATAAAATATAAACAAAATTTCATCATGGCACTCAACTCCCGTCAATGGCGGCGCATCGCCTTCTGGGGCGCATTCCTCGCCGCATTTATCGTATATTGGCTTACTCTCGAGCGAGGTGCCTCATACTGGGACTGCCCGGAGTATATCGTCACTGCATGGCGGCTCGAACCGGGACATCCGCCCGGAAATCCATTCTGGACACTCACCGCACGTGTCTTCACCATACTCGGAGCCACACCACAAAATGCGGCGGTCGCGGTCAATATCTCCTCCGCACTCTTCATGGCCCTCGGCACCGGACTACTCGCCTCTACTGCATATATTTTTCTGCACAACACTTTTTTCTCACGACGACACTTCCTCACCAGACGAAAAAAGAAGCGCCACAATCTGACTGCTCTTCCACATATACCCTCCCCCTCACTGCGACACGCGCTCTGCGCATTCACAAGCTTCTGCGCCGCCCTCTGTTTCGGATGGGCAGATTCGCCTTGGTTTTCCGCCGTTGAGGCGGAGGTATACGCCATGTCGCTCTTCTTTACTGCCCTCGACGTCAGGCTCATGACTATATGGTATTACTGCAGAGACCGCCGACAGGCCGCCCGGTTGCTTATGCTCATAGTATATCTCACCGGTCTTTCCATTGGTGTGCATCAGCTCAATCTGCTCGTGATACCGGCTCTCGCGCTTATCTGGGTGTTCAGACGACACAGTAAGCCCGCGCCACTCGCCACTGCCGCCGCACTCTTTGCATCATTCGCCGCCGTCGCCGCCATACTCCTCGGATTTATGCCCGGAATACTATGGCTCTGCCAGAGATTCGAACTCCTATGCGTCAACACACTCGGATGGCCT
>CAYSJG010000149.1:0-5370 GCA_964431295.1 uncultured Sangeribacter sp.
GGGACTTATTTTCTGAAGGGGACACTGCGGATTACTCTCACGGGGACACGGCATCCGTCAATCTCGCCCGGTGTCCATGGAGGCATTTCCGAGAGTATGCGTATCGCTTCGCGATTGAGCGATTCCTCCACGCTGCGCAGTACAGTCACATGGCTTACAGCTCCGTCGGCGTTGATGACAAAGGAGCATGTGACGCGCCCTTGTATCCCCCGCTTATAGGCTTCTGCAGGATAGATGCGCTCGCGGTTGATATACTCCATGAATTTTACATCTCCCCCCGGAAATGCCGGCTTGGTGCTTACATAATCATATTCATATACCGTCATGTAGGATTGTGTGCCCTCGCGTGTAGTGCCCATAGAGACTCTGCAGCGCTGGGCATGGGCTGTCTCGGCAATCGCGCTGATGATAAGCAGAGCCATAAGCACGGCGAGATACCGGCCTGACAATACGTCGGTCTGCATAGTCTTAGATAATATCTGTTTAGGCCCTGATATTTTAAGGGATAGGGTCTTAGGTAAGTGAGTTGACATGAGGTATGATTATCATGATGTCTGATGATCGACTGCAAAAATATATTGAAGCGGGCAACTATGCAAGTGTATCGGCATGTCGCTTCTTGATATTTAAGATTGTTTCAGCTTTTTTCACATTCCGCAGACTGCGGGGAGCGCGGTCTGCATACCGGTGAGCCGTTTCGAAATTCCGGAACGCGCTCTAAAAATTGCGGAGCTGATATAATAGATGGGGGATGTTGACGTTTTTTTAATGATGTGCTTTAATAAGAAAATATTGCCGATATTGGCTACGCTCTCTCTGCTCGCTTTTCAGTCGCGTGGTGAGACGGGTAGTACTTCATACGATTTTCTGAATATACCCACCTCTTCCCATGCTTATGCGCTGGGAGGTACAGGTATCGCGATAATCGACGATGATGTCACTCTGGCAGACCAGAATCCGGCGCTTATAGGCCCGGAGCTTGAGAAGCAGGTGAGTATAGGATATATGTATTACATGGGATCCGGCAGTTTCGCTTCGGCACGCTACGGTATGGCCGCCGGAGACCATGGAGCCTGGGCTTTCGGACTGCGTTATCTCAATTACGGCAAACTTACCGAATTTGACCCCTCGGGTGTGGCCGGAGGAGAATTCTCGCCCAGCGACATAGTGATAGAGGGGACTTATTCGCATGACATCTCCGAGCGATGGCGTGGAGGTATCAATCTCAACCTCATCTACAGCCATTACGACATATATTCGGCCTTCGCCATAGGTGTGGATCTCGGTGTCAACTATTATGATCCCGACCATGACCTCTCTTTCTCGGCAGTGATAAAAAATGCCGGAGGCCAGGTGAAGCGTTTCGCGGAGCGATACAACCGCCTCCCCTTCGATGTGCAGCTCGGATATATGCAGGGACTCGGCTCTTCCGCCTTTTCACTCTCCATCACTGCCACGCATCTTACCCGCTGGAATCTGCCATATTATACTCATCCCAAAAACGGCTCCGGCGACGAGTCGGTGTTGAAAAATAATTTTGTAAGCAATTTCTTCCGCCATCTCACCTTCGGCCTGCAGTTTCAGCCTTCGGATAAATTTTATGCCGCTCTGGCCTATGACTACAAGACGGCTACCGACATGTCCACATATCAGCGCAATTTCTTCAGCGGTTTCTCGGTAGGTATGGGGTTGAGAGTGCGCGGTTTCGGATTTGGCGTGAGCTACGGCATGCCCTATAAGACAGGCCATACTCTTATGCTCAATATCAACTGCTCTATCGCCGAGCTGATGAATTAGGTAACTATTCAGTGTGTCCGAATAGTTACCTTAGTCCTTCTGCAATTGGTGCGCAGTCGAGTGCGTATGGTGTCGGAGATTGCATCTGCCCGGCTTCTTACCTTCTCGGTCACGTGGTCTACGTCAAGTCGCGGCGCCACGGGTATCCCGGCAAGATATTTGAAAAACAGTATGCGGCGCACCCGGTTGGCCACCGTCTCCGTTGTCAGCCTTCCGTCGTGGATAGCTTCGATTGTCTGTCTGATCTCCTTTTCAGTGTCTGAGGGTGCCAGGACCATGTCGGCGCCGGCTGCTATGGCCTGCCAGCCGCTTACTCCGAGCGATCCCTCCATATTGAGCGCATCGGTAAGCACGAGTCCGCCGAAACCTATCCTGCCGCGCAATACATCCCGCATGACAATATCCGATACAATGGCCGGACGCCTCACGGAGTCGAGAGCGGGTGCGGAGAGATGTCCCACCATCACTCCGCTGAGCAATTCATCCGAATATTTTCTGAAGGGGTAGAGATCCACACTGTCCATACGTGCGGCGTCATTGTTGACCTCTGGTAGCGTCAGATGACTGTCGGCAGTGGCGGCGCCATGCCCCGGGAAGTGTTTGGCTACAGTGATCACTCCTCCATCCTCCACCCCGCGTGCGTAAGCCACAGCGAGGTCAGCCACACGCTTGGGGTCGCTTCCCAGCGATCTGCGGCGCATTATGCCGTGTGCGCCTTCTCCCGGCACTACGTCAAGCACAGGTCCCAGTACCATCCCTATGCCGACTTCGCGGCATTCCCGTGCAATCTCTCTGCCGAATTCATACATCAGCTGGTCATCCGTGAGATGTCCCATCTCGCGGCTCCATGGAAATTCCGGTGCATCGGGAAATCGCATTCTAAGGCCGTTTTCGGCATCCACAGCCACAAAGTATCCGGCGCCTCCCTGTGTGAGTGCCCGCAGGGAGTCGCATATCACGGCCGCCCCTTTCAGATCCCCTTTCAGCAGCACTATGCCTCCGGTCTTCATCTCGCGGGCGTAGCGTGTCAGCCGCGCCAGCTCCGCAGGTGTGTCGAGAGCATACATGGCGGGCATATATAGCTGACCGGCCATCTCCTCTTCCGTCATGGTGTCCAGCAGTGAGTCCGCCCATTGCCAGGCCTCCTCGGTAAAGGCATTCGCCTCCGCAGCCTGAGCCGCGGCGATTGAGTCGGCGATGGCGGCCGAATCCTCTGCCGTCAGCTTTCCTCTCCCGGAGCATGCCGAGAGTGTGGCCGCTGTCAGAGGCAGGATAAGGAGCAGCAGGTGTCGTATGCAGCGCGGACCGAGGAGCCTGCACCGGCGGCAAATGAATTGCGGGAAGAGGAGAGAGATCATGGTGTCAAGTGAGATTAGAGAGTATCTCGTAGAAAATGTTTAAATTTATTTTCGAGGACCTTTGAGGCAGTCGTTTAGCAACCGGCGGGGCGTCACAGTGCGGTATAAGGATGGAATCGCGGTGTCGGGTCAGGCGCCACCGGGCGTCCCTGATCCGTGAAATGCTTTATATAGCGCAGCATCGCGTTGTCCATCATCCCCTCGTCGGTCCATATCTTGCGGGCGTTTTTGAGCGATGTGAAGTCATCGTTGCCATTGGCCACATAGTCGATCGTGGCTACATAGTACAGTCTCTCCGGATCGAGGGGCGTCTCGTCGATGAGTACGCTCTTTACGTTGTTGTCATCATCCATAAGTACAATGACATCGTCGCTGACCCCTTCGCCCCCCTTGCGGGCGGCCATCTGAAGGGCCTCAAGCAGGTCGGATCCTTTTACCTCTATAATTGTCAGCTTGTTGTCGAAGGGGAATGTCTCCAATATCTCTCCTTCGGTGACATCTCCTTTGCTCATGTCGTGGCGTATGCCCCCCACGTTGAGCAGTCCGAGATCAGGCTGCGGCACATCGAGACCTGCCTCCCGAAGGCTGTCGGCCTTGAGAGTGAGATACCATTTGGCGAAGTCTCCTCCGAGGTTGGCATATCCTCCGGTGCGGTCATCGCTCTTGAGATCGTACAGGCTTCGGGCTATCACATGGCGGTTGATGGAGTCTACACGCGCCTTGTAAGGCTCTATGAAAGCCTTCATCCTCTTGTCGAGCTTCTCTTCCGGAAATCTGTCGGAGACGCTGATAAGCGAGTAGTCGAAATCCTCGGGAGTCTCTTTATCAAGATTGTCGAGGTCTATCTTCACCTCGGCGATATATCTGCCGTATTTGCCGGCTTGGGTGACGAGCACCGGCCGTCCGTCGGCGTTGTTGACCAGCGAGGGGAGAAATTTATCCTCTCCCGGGCGTCTGTCTGGATGGTCGTAGGCATTCTCTCCCGGCTTGATGGTGACATGGGAGTGTCCTCCGAGTATCATGTCCACATCGCGGGAGGCAGCGGCGAGCTCGTAGTCAGTGGTCTTGTCATTCTCCTTGACGGCCCCGAGATGGCTTATTACTACCACCAGATCGCATCCCTTCTCCTTCTTGAGAAGGGCGGCGGTGCTATTGACCGCCTCAATGGGGTCAATATATTCGAGTCCGCGGTAATTGTCGGTGGCCACGATACCCCTCGGGTCGAGGTTGGCGGCTATGAAACCGATTTTCTTGCCACCGACCTTTTTGACGGTATATGGCTGCAGAATCCCCTTGAGAGGGGTGCGGTCTAAGTCGTAAGTGGTGGAGATGCGTGAAGATTTCAGGGATTTGTAATGCTTGGCAAGCTCATCTATGCCGTTGTCAAACTCATGGTTGCCCAAGGTCTGCACGTCATATCCCATCATGTCGGCGAGCGGAAACTCCACATCTCCGCGGAAGAATTTGAAATAGAGAGTGCCCTGTACCATATCGCCGGCGTCAACGAGCAGAGTGTGTCTCTCTGCCCGCCGTACGCTGTCGATAATGGCTTTTCTCTGAAGCACACCCCCGGCTCCATTTTTGTCCGGTTCGATGAGTGAATGCGTGTCGTTGGTGGCGAGTATCACCAGCTCATCGGCATGGGTGGCCGATGTGCCCGCGAAGATCAGTGTGATGAGAGCGGGGAGGAGTCTGAGGGTGTTGCGGAGCATGGTCAGAATGAGATAAGGTTTTCTCCGGTCATCTCCTCGGGCTGTCCGAGTCCCATGAGATGGAGCAGCGAGGGAGCTACGTCGGCGAGGCGTCCGTCGCGTACCTTGGCATCGGGATGCGAGCCTACGTAGATGAAAGGTACCGGATTGAGTGAATGAGCGGTATTGGGAGTGCCGTCGGCATTGATGGCATGATCGGCGTTGCCGTGGTCGGCGATGATGATGCTCTCGTAGCCGTGGGCGAGGGCGGCTGTGATGACGCGGCTCACACAGGTGTCGAGACATTCGATGGCCTTCTGTATGGCCTCATATACGCCGGTATGGCCGACCATGTCGCCGTTGGCGAAATTGACCACGATGAAGTCATACTTGTCGGAGTCGATGGCGGCCACGAGTTTGTCGGTCACTTCCGGTGCGGACATGGTGGGCTGAAGGTCGTAGGTGGCCACTTTCGGGGAGGGGACAAGTATGCGGTCCTCGCCGGGGAAGGGCTCTTCGCGTCC
>CAYSJG010000150.1:0-2044 GCA_964431295.1 uncultured Sangeribacter sp.
GATCGCCCCTGCGTGAACATTTATTGTGGGATGGGCTCTAAATAAATTATCTAAGCCGAAGGCCCGGTCATTCATGCCAGTAAAGAGCCAGATCACGTACATAAGGCATCTCTGGATTATATTTGAGCAATTCACCGTCAAGCCACACCGGAGTCACGATGTTATTAAGATAAAGATTGCCGGTACCCAGTCCCTGAGGCATCGTCACACCGAGAGAGGCAGTCCACTGAGCCAGCGCGTCGAGCCCTATATTCGATTCAAGCGCAGAGGTAATCCACCACCCTATTCCCCGGGATTCTGCCAGCTTGATCCACTCCTCCGCTCCCGAAAATCCGCCGCAGAGAGCAGGCTTCAGGATGATGTAAGCCGGACGGACGTTATCAAGCAGACGTGCCTTGGACTCGCAGCCGTATACACCTATAAGCGACTCGTCGAGAGCCACCGGCACCGGCGACATGTCGCATACAAAACGCATCAATTCTGCATTTCCAGACGGTATCGGCTGCTCTATGCTGTGCACACCGAGATCGGCAAGACGCTTCAACCTGGGAAATACATTCTCCATGCAGAATCCTCCGTTGGCATCCACCCGGATTGTGACCTCATCAGGAGTATAACGACTGCGTATACTTGCTATGAGAGCCTCCTCACGCGCCCAGTCGATCGCGCCAATCTTGATTTTTATGCATCGGAAGCCCTCCCGGATCTTGGTCTCGACACGCTCCACCATCTCCTCATACGTGCCCATCCACACCAGACCGTTGATGACAATTTCCGACTCCCCCTTCACCCAGGGTGAATCAAAATATATACCTCTGCCGCCTCCGGCAAAATCACGCATCGCCATCTCCAGACCGTACTGTATGGAGGAGTGACGCGACAGGTCGGTAGGACGGCCTATCGCTATATTGGCGAGCAGTTCGAGCAGCTTATACTCATAACGGTGGTCGGCCTCGGGAGAAAGTCCGGGAAAAACCGCGCATTCCCCGAGACCGAACACCTCGGGGTTACGCTCATCATAAAGCTTAATAAAATATGTAGGCTTCTCCGTCAGCACACCGCGCGACGTGCCGGCAGGCTGACGAAACCGCAACATATATGGAGATACTGCCAATCGCATGATATTACTGAATAATTGACTGTGTCACATCAGGGGAACATCGGAAACTGGTCGAAGTCCGGATCGCGCTTCTCGAGAAAGGCATTCTTCCCCTCCTGAGCCTCATCCATCAGATAATACATCAGAGTAGCGTCGCCGGCAAACTCCATTATGCCATGCTGACCGTCGAGCTCAGCGTTGAGCGCGCGCTTGACCATACGGATGGCAAGAGGCGATCTCTTGATGATGTCGTCACACCAGGCCAGAGTGGTCTCCTCGAGCTGCTCCAAAGGCACTACCGCATTGACCATCCCCATCTCCAAAGCCTCCTGCGCCGTATACTGACGACAGAGAAACCATATCTCGCGCGCTTTCTTTTGTCCCACACAGCGCGCCAGATAACTGCTGCCGAAACCGGCGTCGAAACTGCCCACCTTCGGGCCTGTCTGCCCGAAGCGGGCATTCTCGGAGGCTATCGACAAGTCACACACTACATTCAGCACATTTCCTCCCCCAATGGAATAACCGTTGACCATGGCGATCACAGGCTTCGGAAGCGAACGGATGGCCTTATGAAGATCCAGAACATTGAGACGGGGAGTGCCATCGGCATCCACATACCCTCCACGCCCTTTGTAATGCTGGTCACCGCCGGAACAGAAGGCCTTGTCGCCCGCCCCTGTGAGTATCACCACACGGATCGCATTGTCTTCGCGACATATTCTCATCGCATCGAGCATCTCCATATTTGTCTGCGGACGAAACGCATTATACACCTCGGGACGATTGATTGTGATCTTCGCCACTTTGCCATGGCGCTGAAACAGTATATCCGTATATTCCTTTATTGTCTGCCAGTCTGTATTCATATTCTATTATGATTTTTAATATCCTTGTCAAATTTGACCGTGAATATATGCTGATTATTTTCAGCTTAATAATTTT
>CAYSJG010000150.1:2054-5368 GCA_964431295.1 uncultured Sangeribacter sp.
ATATTTCCACTTCGGTCTGCGAATCCGGTGAGAGCAATGACTCCCGGAGGAATCGCGCACTCTTCACACCGTCTACTTTCACATTCAGAAGGGACAATCCCTCCATATCTTTCATCATCTCCAGCGCAGACCGCATACCTTCACGCTCATCAGCCTCGAAATATCGAAAACCGAAAGCCTCGGCAATACCTCTCAGATCCTGCTTCATATCCACACAGAGCATCTCCTCGCGGATGTCAAGATCACGTGCAGCCTCGATAAACCGGAATATACCGCCTCCCTGATTGCTGATGACCACGATCCTCAGAGTCGGCAATTGCTTCTGTGAATGGGCCGCATAAAGGCCGCCAAGATCATGACATAGCGACATATCGCCTGTAAGCAGCCATGTCGGGCCGTATGATAGAGCCACACCTACCGCGGTAGATGTGCTCCCCTCTATTCCGGACACTCCGCGATTGCAATATTGCGCATGATTCATGCGGCGGGTAAGCAGCTGGACGTAGCGTATGCTTCCACCGTTGGAGATACAGAGATTATCACGACGAGGCAGCTCTTCCATGAGTGTCTTGACAGCCATCGCCTCAGTCCATCCCCCCTCCTCGACACGCTTGTCAAGCAGGGCCGCTATGCTGCGCTGAGCCTGACGCACACGCGCACCATATCCGGCACAGTCACCCGATAAATGGAGCTCAGTACGGAGACACCTTACCATCGCAGCGATAAATTCACGAAAGAATATCACCGGATCGCAGTCAGCCCGCACATTCATCAGGCGGAAACAATCCACTGTAGTATGATTATAACCCACACTCCAATGCTCCGGGGCCGATTTGCCGGAAGTGGCTGAGCCGCTTCTGATAAACTCCTTGAGCATACGCGACACGATTGCCCCTCCGATAGTGATGACAATATCCGGATATTCAAGCCGACCGCTGCGGATCAAAGCGTCCACGGCAGAGATGCAGTCCCCCTCGCCATAGCCGACATACAGATTGGATATTGTCTCCGCAATCAGTGCCACATTGCCGAATCCGAGGAGCTTCGCCAGCACACGGTTTAGCTCTTCGCGCGGAGGCATGAATCCCGCCACCACCAAAATCTTCGCATTTACAGCACGCCGGGCCAGCTGCGCCATCATCTCCGGCGCCACACTCTCAGTGGCCGTCATCTGCTTTACAATCTTTACCGGCACAGTCATGGGAGTGATCCTGCCATCACATCCGTCGGTAAAGGGAGGATTGATGCGCACGTTGATATGCACGGGGCCGCGACGTCCGGACAATGCCGTACACATAGCGTCGTTAAAGACTCTCGCAGCATACCATTCGCCGTCTTTGCGCAGCAGATCCGTATCTGCTATATCGTATGATTTCTTTACTATATTGTCGAGAACACCGGGCTGACGTATAGTCTGCGAATCGTCCTGGTCTATCCATTCTTCCGGACGGTCCGCACTTACCACTATCAAGGGGACCGCCTGATAAAACGCCTCCGCCACCGCCGGCGCATAATTGAGCACCGCCGTGCCGGAGGTACAGGCAAGGGCCACCGGACGTCCGGAGGCCAGCGACATACCCAGCGCCACGAAAGCCGCGCTCCGCTCATCTATCACCATCCGGTCATGTATGGCTGTCGAATGATGAAACGCTCGTAGCAGCGGTATGCAGCGAGAGCCGGGAGAGCATACGGCCTCCCCCACTCCATGCTTTTCAAGCACCTCTGCAAGTATTGCTGATATTGTCTGCGCTTGCGATTCCATAATAATCTTGAAATTACGCCCGGTCAATCAGGAGAATTTGAGGGGACGGTATCCTCTGACAAATTCCGAGCCCTCCATAGGCCGTTTGCCGGCAGGCTGCAGGGAATATATCTCCAGCGGCACGTCGCCTGTACCCACGTAGAGATGATTGCGGACAATCTTCACCTCACCGGCGGACAACGATTCAATACTGGCAGACGCTATCGCCTCCGAAGTGGTCACACGACTGTCAAGTATCTTTACATCCATAGTCTTAAACTCTCCGGGGGTTTTCTCCTCCGTCATTCTGCACCATGCAGCAGGATATGGTGAAAGACCGCGTATGAAGTCATGGATTTTCCGGGCCGGCTGTGTCCAGTCGATGATGCAGGTCTCCTTGAATATCTTCGGAGCGGGAGAGTATTCACCCTCCGGCTGCCTGCGGACACCGAGACGCTCCCGGACTGCCTCCCCGGACGGTATCACACCACCGTTTTCCGCCATCATCGACTCCTGAATCTCGGCAATTTTAGAAATTGTCTCCACTGTCATCTCCGCTCCCAGGTGCATA
Organism: uncultured Sangeribacter sp.; assembly: GCA_964431295.1. Lineage (GTDB taxonomy): Bacteria > Bacteroidota > Bacteroidia > Bacteroidales > Muribaculaceae > Lepagella. The sequence continues at coordinate 4,367 of CAYSJG010000150.1, forward strand.
AGACGGTCATAGAGTTGCCCGACATTCTCCTCGTCGCCTATATCCACACTGCGCTGCATTATCATATCGCCGGTGTCTATATCATGGTTGAGGAAGAATGTAGTCACTCCGGTCACCTTTTCGCCGGCCATTATAGCATGATTGATCGGCGCGGCACCGCGAAATTTAGGCAACAGCGCCGCATGCAGATTGAAAGTGCCCAGACGGGGCATTCCCCATACCACCTCCGGCAGCATCCGGAATGCAATCACCACAAAGAGGTCTGCCTGAAGAGCCTTCAGCTCGGCAAGAAACTCCGGATCACGAAGCTTCACCGGCTGAAGCACCGGCAGACCATGCTCCACGGCATACCGCTTCACATCGCTTTGCAGCAGCTTATGACCGCGACCCGCCACCTTATCCGGAGCCGTCACGACAGCCGCTACATCACACCCTGACTTCAACAGAGAGTCCAGACTCTCCACCGCAAATTCAGGAGTGCCGAAAAATACTGTTCTTATATTCATCAGTCCAATTATTTAGCATTGAAACCATCCGCGCTCTCAATCATCTGAATAATGCTTGAGCACGCGGCGATAGGAGTTGAAAATCTTTGATTTAGACACAAAACCTATATATTTCCCCTTCTCCACCACCGGAAGATTCCATGCATTGGTCTTGTCAAAAATTTTCATCACCTTATCCATGGAATCGGACATCTCTATCTTGGCCGGGGGCATGGACATAAACCTGCTGACGGTCATTTTTCGATAGAGATCCGAGCGAAACATGATATTGCGTATGTCATCAAGAAGCACCACACCCTTGAACATTCCGTCCGAATCTATCACCGGGAAGACATTGCGGGTGGATCGGGATATCACATCTACCATCTCCTTGAGACTCATTTCAGGAGTCACCGGAAGACAATCCTTCTCAATAAGATTATCTATCTTCATCAGCGTCAGTACCGCCTGATCCTTCTCATTGGTCATCAGCTCCCCCTTCTTGGCAAGACGCATC
>CAYSJG010000151.1:0-5323 GCA_964431295.1 uncultured Sangeribacter sp.
GGCTATCTCAGAGGGCTACTCCAACGCTCTCTCTGCCATCTTTGACTCCAACCTTACCTCAGTAATCACCGGCGTCATCCTCCTCTTCTTCGGCAGCGGACCCATCAAGGGCTTCGCCACCACGCTCATCATCGGTATCGTCTGCTCATTCTTCACCGCTGTATTCCTTACACGCATTGCATTCGACATCATCACACGCAAGGACCGCTGCGCCGGCATGACCTTCACCACCGGACTCTCACGCAATCTTATGGCCAACGCCCACATCAACTTCCTCGGACAGCGTAAGGTTGCCGCCATCGTTTGGCTCTCACTCATCGTCATCAGCATCGCCTCACTCTTCGTAAGAGGCATGAATCAGGGCATCGACTTCTCCGGAGGACGCAACTATGTCGTACAGTTTGACAAAGAGGTGCAGCCTCAGGATATCCAGTCCAAGCTCCTCAACGCCTTCCAGACCGTTGCCGACGACAAGACCGTCTCCGTCAACGTCATCTCAATCGACGACCTCACAAAGGCCCGTATCTCCACCAACTACAAAATCAACGACGAGTCTGACGGCGTAGAGGAGGAGATCACCGACATCATTTACGAAAACCTCAAGCCCGAACTCACCGGCGCCAACGGCGAGCTCATGAGCAAGAAGGACTTCACCGTGGCCAATGAGACACGCGGTATCGTATCCATCCAGAAAGTAGGACCCAGCGTGGCCGACGACATGCGCGCCGACGCTTACTGGGCTGTTGGCATCGCAGTGCTCTGCATGTTCCTCTACATCCTGCTCCGATTCCGCAACATCGCCTTCTCCGTAGGTGCCGTCTGCGCCGTGGCGCTCACAGCATTCCTTATCGTCGGATTCTACTCCGTTTGCTGGGGATTCCTCCCCTTCTCCATGGAGATTGACCAGTCATTTATCGCCGCCGTGTTGACCATCATCGGTTATCAGATCAACGATACCGTGGTTGTGTTCGACCGCGTCAGAGAGATGATGAAGCTCTATCCCAAGGAGGACCGCTTCAAGACCATCAACAAGTCGCTCAACACCACCCTCTCGCGTACCGTGATGACATCGCTCTCCACCCTCCTCGTGCTCCTCTGCATCTTCTTCCTCGGCGGCGACACCATCCGCTCATTCACATTCGCTATGATCTTCGGTGTAGTAGTAGGCACATTCTGCTCACTCTACTGTGCAGCACCCATAGCCTACCAGATCCTGAAAAGCAGCAAAAAAGACCGCAAAGCAATAGAAGAGGCCACCCTTCAGGGCAACCGCCGCTTCAAATAAGCCATAATCCCAACAAGAGAGGGGGCGCATCCAACCGATGCGCCCCCTCCCTTTAATATAAAGGCAAAAAAAGCCAAGCCAACCCCCAAAGAAAAGCAGCCCAAGGCAAAGCCAAGAGCCAAAGAAAAGAAGCCCAAGGCAAAGCCGCCGGCCGAAGAAAAGAAGGCCGAGGCGAAGCCAAGAGCCAAGAAGAGAAGGCCGAGGCGAAGCCGCCGGCCAAGAAGAGAAGGCCGAGGCGAAGCCAAGAGCCAAAGAAAAGAGGGCCAAGGCGAAGCCGCCGGCCAAGAAGAGAAGGCCAAGGCGAAGCCGATGGCCGAAGTGTACTGCGTTAGCATGGTCCTGTATTCAGCGCGAAGAGCTGAAAAGCCTATCGCGAGCGAAGCAAGCGAGCAGCGAGCAGCAGAGCATTAATAATATTTATATATCTTTAAGATTATTTAACTCAAAGTAATCCAAATTATACCTACCTTTGCAAAGACTTCCGGAGGGATCGCCACAAGCGACTCCTCCGGCTTCATTAATAAGCATATGCTCGACAAAAAAGATATTACCGCATTCATAGAGGAGAAGCTAAGCCATACCGACTGCTTCCCCGTTGAGATCAGCGTCTCCCCCGCCAACGACATCGTCATCACCATTGACTCCTCCACATCCGTAGACATCGACTTCTGCACCCAGCTCTCCAGAGACTTCGAGCAGCAATTCTCACGCGACAAAGAGGACTACTCCCTCGAGATAGGAAGCGCCGGACTCACCGCTCCCATCACAGTGAGAGGACAGTGGGAGAAAAATATCGGCAACCCCCTCGACATCCTCACCACAGACGGACGCAAACTCACCGCCACCCTCCTCAGCCTCGGCGATGACAATGTCACCCTCGAATACGAAGTCAAAGTAAAGCCCGAAGGAGCAAAAAGACCCGTAATAGAGAGCCGCCAAGAGACCCTGCCCATAGCGAACATCAAGAAGGCCACCCTACACTTCACCTTCTGAAAAAGCCAAGGCAGCCCAGCAGCCAATAAGGCCAATTAGGCCAATCAGCCCAATAAGACCAATTAGCCCAATAAGACCAATTAGGCCAATTAGGCCAATAAGGCCAATAAGGCCAATAAGACCAATTAGACCAATTAGCCCAATAAGACCAATAATCGAATAATAACATAACCACAAAAATAAAAATGGCAAAGAAAGCTGAATCAGTAAATATGGTCGACCGGTTCCAGGAATTCAAGGAACTGAAAAACATTGACAAGACCACAATGATATCCGTGCTCGAGGAATCCTTCCGCAACGTCCTCGCCAAAATGTTCGGCTCTGACGAAAACTTCGACGTCATCATGAATCCCGACAAAGGTGACTGCGAGATCTACCAGAATCTCAACGTCGTGGAGGACGGCCAGGTCAAAGACCCCAATACTGAGATCAGCCTCACCGAAGCCAGAGAGATTGACCCCGAGAGCGAGGTCGGCGAGGAGATCACCAAGCAGATCTTCTTCCAGGACTTCGGACGACGCGCCATCCTCACTCTCCGCCAGACGCTCCAGACCAAGATACTCGACCTCCAGAAGGACGCCATCTACACCAGATTCAAAGAACTCGAAGGAGAGATCGTCACCGGAGAGGTACATCAGATATGGAAGAAGGAGATGCTCCTGCTCGACGATGAGCAGAATGAGCTCATCATGCCTAAAGAGGAGCAGATACCCGGCGACTTCTTCCATAAGGGAGATATGGTCCGCGCTGTGGTGAAGCGCGTCGACAATCCCAACAACAACCCCAAAGTCATCGTATCACGCACGGACGAGAGATTCGTAAGAAGACTCTTCGAGCAGGAGGTGCCCGAAGTCCACGACGGACTCGTCACCATCAAGAAGGTGGCCAGAATACCCGGTGAAAGAGCCAAAATAGCAGTGGAATCATACGATGACCGCATCGACCCGGTAGGCACCTGCGTAGGTATCAAGGGCTCCAGAATACACGGCATCGTCAGAGAGCTCCGCAACGAGAATATCGACGTCATCTGCTATACACCCAATACATCCCTCTTCATACAGCGCGCACTCTCACCCGCCAAAATCTCCTCCATCAGACTCAGCGAAGAGGAGAAGAAGGCTGAGGTATTCCTCCATCCCGAAGAGGTGGCACTCGCCATCGGCAAGGGTGGACTCAACATCCGACTCGCCAGCGAACTCACAGGATACACCATCGACGTTTACCGCGACCTCGAACAGGGTGAGGAGGATATCTACCTCGACGAATTCCGCGACGAAATTGAAGACTGGATCGTGGAAGCACTCAAGGACCTCGGACTCGGCACCGCCAAGGCTGTCCTCAACGCCGACCCCAAGCTCCTCGAGCAGGCTGACCTCGAGACCGAACAGCTCGAACACGTGATGCAGGTACTCAAAGCCGAGTTCGATGACTAATCCGCTCCAAGCCCGGGAAACAGAGACTCAAAGCTGAGTTTGAAGACTGAGCCGCTCCATAACCGGGAAGCAGGGACTCACATTGCATGATTCATTGCATGATTAGACATTCTGAATCAATCATCACACATTCAGAATTCAGAATTAAAACACCACCAAATGTCCGAAAGATTAAGCAAAATAGCAAAGACACTCAATGTAGGAATATCCACCGCTGTGGAGTTTCTGCGCAAAAATAATGTCGAAGTCGAAGAAAACCCCAACTCGCGCATCGACGAGAATGCCGTCGACCTGCTCACAAAGGAGTTTTCCAAGGACGCCGGCATAAAGGCAAAAATAGACCGCGCAAGAGAAAAAAAGCAGGCTGAACGCACCGAGAAGATGGCTGAGAAGGCCGAACGACGCGCCGCCAACCACGACACCGACAGCAATCCCGACAAGGAGACACATAAGCTCCAGGGCCCCAAGATACTCGGAAAGATAGACGCCAACGGCAATATCATCACTCCCGAGGACGAGGCACGGGCCAAGGCCGAGAAAGAGGCCGCCGCAAAAGCTAAGGCCGCAGAAGAGGCCGAGAAGGCAAGACTCAAGGCCGAAGCGGAAGCCCGCGCCAAGGCAGCCGCCGAGGCGGAAGCTCGCGCCAAAGCTGAGGCGGAAGCTAAGGCCAAGGCTCAGGCTCAGGCTGAGGCGCAGGCTAAAGCGGAAGCTCAAGCTAAGGCCAAAGCTGAAAAGCCGGCCGACACACATGCTGAAAAAAAGCCATTAAATACAGCCGAGATGAACAAATCCGACAACAATGCCACTCCCGCAGACCGCAATGACTCAGCTCACAAGCCCGCGCAGGAGAATAACGTGGCACACACCAATGAGGCGCAGACCGCAAAAGACAACACTCCCTCCTCTGAGCCTTTCCGCGCGGAAGGCTCCATTCCGCAGCCGCCGCAGCTCAAGGTCATCGGCAAAATAGACCTCTCGACTATCAACCAGAACACCAGGCCGCGCAAAAAGTCCAAAGAGGAAAGACGCAGAGAGCGCGCACAGGCCAACGGACAGACCGGTGACCGCAAGAAGCGTACCCGCATCGGCAAGGAGAAAGTCGATGTGGACAAGGCTGCCAAACAGATACAGGGCAATCCCCATGCCTCACAAAAGGGGGGCAACGCCGGACGTGACCGCGATCGTGACCGCAACCGCAACAACGACCGCAACAACCGCCGCAAAGGACAGCAGAACAACACCCCCATCAAGGAGGAGGACGTACAGAAGCAGGTCAAGGAGACACTCGCCAGACTCACCAACAAGACGGTCAAGAAATCCGTCAAATTCCGCAAGGAGAAGCGTGAGGAAATGCACCACCGCGAACTCGTCAACCAGCAGCGCGAGGCCGCACAGAGCAGCATCATCAAGATTACGGAGTTTGTCACCGCCAACGACCTCGCCAATCTGATGAACGTCCCCGTCAATCAGATTATCGCCATGTGCATGAACCTCGGCATGATGGTATCCATCAACCAGCGACTCGACGCCGAGACCATCAACATCGTGGCTGAGGAATTCGGATTCACCACCGAATATGTATCCGCGGAGGTCTCCGAAGCAATCGCTTCAG
>CAYSJG010000152.1:0-4973 GCA_964431295.1 uncultured Sangeribacter sp.
ATCCGGGTGCTCATAGTGCTTGCCATACTGCCGCTCTGGATGCTCGGCGCGGGCATGGGGGGATTCTGGGGACAATATTGGTATGACGACGGACACCGCAATGCCGTGATGTACGAGCTGGTCAACAATCCATGGCCCGTCACGCACACTTACGACGGCGAAGATGTCTATCTGTGCTATTATTTCAGTTTCTGGCTCCCGCCGGCCGCGATAGGAAAACTCTTCGGCACTATACGAGCGGCCTGGTATGCGCTCATCATACAGGAGTATATCTATCTGGTCATCATCACTCTGATGGTGATGCACTATTGCGGCAAGCGCTATCTGCTGGTGGCGCTGATTCTCTACATCTTCATGCCGCCGGCCCGCATCAACGGATGGATATTCAGGGAATGGCTCGAATGGTATTGTAAGGATTATACTGTCGATATCACAGACCCTACTATATTCGAATCCCCGTCGGTGCTGTATAACTGCAGTCTCACCTACAACCAGAGTCTCCCGGCCATGCTGTCGCTCCCCCTGATGATGAAGATAAAAAAGAATGCCGGCCTGACAGCATTCACTGCGGCATTGCTTTTCATATATGGCCCGATGTGCGCCATTCCGCTTCTGCCGATAATCATATATCTGACACTGAAGGATACGCGATGTTTCAAGACGCCGGAACTATGGGCCGGTGTGGCTATATGCGCACTGATAGCGGTATTCTTTGCCGGCAGCGGCCATGGAGGCACCTGGAAAGGGATATGGAGGACCGACCTGTTTCAGTTATGGCAAATCTGCGCCATGTTTGCCGGATATCTGATTGTGTCCGTCGGCATCATGGTCGCCTTCATCTGGAAGAGGGTACGCCACGACACACTCTTCTTCATCCTGCTTGGATCCACTGTAGTCTGGGCATGGATCATGCCCGATTATTATAATTTTGATTTCAGCTGGAAAGGTCCGACGCTGCTGATGTTCTTCTTCAACATGGAGATATGCCGACTATGCGCTAATGTGAATCCACGCCGCCATTGGCTCAAATGCTCGCTGCTCGCCGTGGTCTTACTTCTCGGATTGAAGTCCAACGTACTATATCCCAACATGTCAAGACGGCTGGAAAGCCGCCTGATACCCGGCCACCGTCAGGAGAGGGAATACCGTCCCCACTGGCTTGACGGCAAATTGCTCGACAAGAATCAATCCTCACAATGCTATGGCAACTTTGCTGCCGAGGCGCCTACACTGTACTCCCTGTACTTTATGCCGGAGATACGTGACGACGGCAGGACCACAGCTCATTAAGACCCAATCTCTATTATAGAACTTAATATCATGACATTCAAATACGAGATCAAGTCAAGTTATCTGTACTCTGCGGCTCTTTTGCTGCTGACCACGGGCGTGGCGATGATGCTCGCATTCTGGTTTCGATGGTATTACGCCGCTCCGGCGCTCCTGCTGCTCACCGTAGCGGTATGCCACGGATGCCGGCAGATCTCCCGCATGCTCAAGGATGACAGACCTGTGGAGATCGATATACGGGTGCTCATAGTGCTTGCCATACTGCCGCTCTGGATGCTCGGCGCCGGCATGGGGGGATTCTGGGGACAAAACTGGTGGGACGACGGACACCGCAATGCCGTGATGTACGAGCTGGTCAACAATCCCTGGCCTGTCACACATACATATTACGGCAAGGATGTATATATGTGCTATTACTTCAGTTTCTGGCTCCCTCCCGCTGCCATAGGGAAGCTCTTCGGCTCCATGCGCGCGGCATACTACGCTCTCTTCATCCAGGAATATATCTATCTCGCACTGACCACTCTCATGGTGATGCAATACTGCGGCAAGCGCTATCTGCTTGTCGGGCTGATACTCTTCTTTTTCATGCCGCCTACGCGCATCAACGGACTGATATTCAGGGAATGGCTCGGATGGTATGAATTTGATTATTTTATCGAAATAAATGACCCGAGAATATTCGCCTCACCATCGGTGCTCACCAACTGCATACACACATACAATCAAAGTCTGCCCGCCATGCTTGCCATGCCGATGATGATGAAAACGAAAGATCATGTCGGGCTGGTGGCGCTTCTCGCGGCGATGACATTCATCTACGGGCCGATGTGCGCCATACCTCTTATTCCGGTCATCATATATCTTGTGATAAAAAAGCCGCGATATTTCAGGAGTATTGAATTATGGACCGGAGCCGTCATAAGCTTGCTTATAACTCTGTTTTTTGCCGGAAGCGGCAACGGCAGTCATTGGAAACCGGTATGGGATAATGAGCATGAATTTACCATAATGCAGGTAGTGTGGATGTACTTTGCATTTATAGTCGTTTCATTAGGATTGTTACTGCCGTTTATCTGGCGAAGGGTCAGACACAATACCTCCTTCTTCATACTGGCGGCCTCGACTTTGCTGTGGATATGGGTAATGCCGGGATATGACAACTATGATTTCAGCTGGAAAGGACCGACGCTGCTTATATTCTATTATAATATGGAGATATGCAGGCTATGCGCACGCATAGATTACCGCAGGCATTGGCTGAAGTGCACGCTGCTCGGCGTCCTGCTGATAATAGGCCATCTCTCCAACGCCCGCATGACGGAGACAAAATACAGGCTGCGGAGCCGCCTCATACCGGGGTATAAAAAAGAGAGGGAATATCGTCCGGAATGGATGTATGGAAAACTCCTTGACAAGAGATTCAATGTATCATGCTTCGGTAATTTCGCGGCAGAGCAACCGACCCTTTATTCACGCTATTTCATGCCGTCACAGAGAGCCGAATGAAGAGAGGAGCGACTTCTCTATCTTCCCTTAAAGGTCTCAATCGGGAAGTGTAGCCAATGCCTGCTCCACAAATTCGGAGGGAGGAAGGTTTCCGTCAATCCAATGCAGTCTGAAGCCTCTGCGCTCCATCCCTCTCAGCCATGTCATCTGCCTCTTGGCAAACTGATGAATGGCAATCTCAAGTTGTCGTACCATCTCATCACGCGACAGGCCGCCGGTGAGATAAAGAGTAAGATACTTATATTCGAGACCGTAATAAATAAGATTTTCCGCCGGAATACCTTTGTCGAGCAAACCCCGGACCTCATCTATCATTCCGGCGTCCAGACGCGCCTGAAGACGCTCTGATATGCGACGGCGACGAGTGTCACGATCCACATCCACTACTATTATTTTAGCGTCGAGAGGTCTGGCGGTCTTCCTGTCGGCCGCTGCCGCCTCCTCGGGATGATTCTGATAATATGTCTGTATCTCTATAGCCCGCACTGCCCTCTTCACAGTGTCTACATCGGTGACATTATGAAGGCGCTTCATACCGGAAAGTATCTCCGTGAGCTCTTCAAGAGATTTACCCTCAAGGCTGCGGCGCAAGTCATCATTCACAGGCACATCGGGCAATCTCACACCGGCGAGCACCGTCTCCGCATAGAGTCCGCTTCCTCCACAAATAACAGGATATTTGCCTCTGCCGCGGACATCCTCATATACATGATTGAAATCACGCACATACTGATAGAGATCATATTTGGAGCCGGCATCCGCGACATCTATCAAATGATATGGAATATCGCCATACTCATCGAGATCCTTACCGGTGCCGAGATCCATCCCGCGGTACACCTGTCGGGAGTCGGCGCTTATTATCTCGCATCCACCGATGGCCCGGGCCAGCTGAACCGCGCGCGACGTCTTGCCGGAAGCAGTCGGCCCCAACAGCGCTACTGTATCCCATACAGGACGTATACTACACTCTTTCATGAACTGTAAGGATCACCGGCAGAAGGCAAACTGCGGCTGCGACGGCTACGAAGGTTGCGCCACAGACGGCGCAATTCAAAGAAACGGCAGTCCGAATTGAATAAGGATATCTTGATCCACTTATCATCCTGAAAATCGGTGTCCGACTTACGCACATCTTCAAGATTAAAAGAGGGCTTATATGATTTGAGACGCAATTTGCGGCGTCCGTTCTCGTCAAATATCTTCTGCGTGAGAATCACAGTGGCCATACGAGTGATGTCCGCGACACCTATTGGAGCCATATTGCCGGGGGTTCGCACATATATCTTCTTGATTTCAGAGAAATCCAGCCACTTGCCGTCCACCGGTATATCCTGATACTGATCCACATCCCCGTCAAGAAAGTAAAAATAGCGCAAGATTGAGGCATTCCTGGTGCTGGAAACACGTCGGCCATAGAAGAAACGCAATTCACCGTCCTTCACGCCCGTAAGACGAGTTATTATACTTTTTACCTCACTGACGGACAATCCGGTCACTGAGCGCTTGGTCTGAAACGGGGTGTCCAACACCTCACGATATTGCTCGCTCGGGTCAATGCTGTGGGGGTCGACATACATCTTGTTGCCGCATATCACATAGAAGCGCAGATACGTCTTCGCCGTCATGTCATTTAGCTCATTCTGGCTTATGATCTCATTATTCTCCTTTAGATCGAGATAAAGATTGTAATAGCGGTACACAAAATATATCTCATCGAGTATGAAGGCGATAACGGAAAACCATATAAAGACATACCAGTCGCGTGAATTGACAGTGATATTGACATATATCAGCAGATAATATGACCATACGATTACGGAAAGCAATGTAAAGACATAGAGAAGATTACGCAGCTGGAAGTATGATTCATATCGAAATATTGAACCTATCTTACCCCTTTCGTACAGACCGCCGGCCTGAAGCTTACAGTGCTCACAGACAGCAAGATGCTTGCGACGTATATATACCCAGACGAGAGTCACTACACTGACCGGGAAAAACAACAGCGCACTGATAAACGGGTCATTGAAGAAGTTCAGCTCATCCGGAATAGAGAATTTATCCCATAGCTGAACGATATTGAGTACTATCAGCACAACCGTATAATTCATCACACAGCGGAAGAGCGCATAGAGAGTAAGGGTACAGCTTCCCTCCTCTTCACGTCTGCC
>CAYSJG010000152.1:4983-5312 GCA_964431295.1 uncultured Sangeribacter sp.
GAGCATGGCATAGAGGACTGCTGTCGTAAGAGCAGAGACCAGAGGAGCAAGATAATACGGGAGAGCCCTTGACAACAACATCATCGCTATGATTGTCAAAAGTCCTATAGCCAGCTTCTTACAATATTCGTAGAGCTGCAAACTGTTTACCCTGTATATGTCTTTCACTTTAAGATCTGTTCGTAAAGCTAAGGAGAGTGAGATAGACAATTGCCCCGACCGATTTGACCGGGAACAATGCTTCTACAAAAGTAATAAATCTCTCTAAAATAAGGAAAAGAAAATAGAGGATATTTTCATAAAAATCATAAAAAAAATTATTAGACCCC
>CAYSJG010000153.1:0-5265 GCA_964431295.1 uncultured Sangeribacter sp.
ATGACCGAAATCTGCGACCCCTGCGTTAACATTTTTTGTGGGATGGGGTCTAAGATACATGATATATCCTGACAATTTCGAACAGAAGACCGGTTTTGACTCCATACGCCGCAGGGTCATCGAGCTTTGCGCCACTCGTGGAGGCCGCAGGTATGCCACCGAGATGTCTTTTGTCACCGATTTCTCTCTGCTGGAGATCTTGCTGAGACGTACTGACGAGATGCTTGCTGTCAAGACTTCCGAAGCATCCTTCCCGCAGCTTGAGTGTGATGACATCGCTGACTCCATGGCGCTCTTACGCTCAGAGGGAGGATATGCCTCGCCGATGCAGTTGCTCGCTATACTGCGGATGCTTGCGCTTGCCGAGGAGATCCGCAAATTTTTTAAACTTGACGCCGGTGGCGCAGAGCAGGCTACGTCAGCCCGCTATCCGCACCTTGCAGGACTTGCAGGTGAGATAATTCCGCTGCCGGAAGTCATCTCGATCATTAATGCCACAGTCAATCGGTTTGGTGAAATCAAGGATACTGCTTCAGATAGATTGTATGAAATACGCCGCAGTCTGAGAGCGGCCAACGGTTCGGTACAGAAAGCATTGCGCAAGGTGTTGGACAAGGCGGTGTCAGATGGCATAATAGAGAGGGATGTCAATCCCGCGGTGCGCGACGGTCACATGGTCATACCTGTGGACGCTGCGCGGCGCCGCTCTCTCGGTGGTGTGGTACTCGACGCCTCCGCCACCGGCAAGACGGTATATATCGAGCCTTACGAAGTGGTGGAGGCCTCCAACCGCATACGTGAGCTTCAGATAGAGGAGCGCAACGAGGAGATCGAAATACTCAAGAGCGTGGCCGTCTCTCTGAGGCCGCATGTAGATGCCCTGCTGGCCTGTGAGGAAATTGTAGGGGAATTTGATTTCATCTCGGCAAAGGCAGAGTTTGCAAAAGATGTGGATGCACGTATGCCGCATATAGAGCCCCGACGGGGAATAGAATGGTATCATGCCGTCCATCCGGCTCTTCTGCTGACTCTCCGTAAGCAGGGGAGGGAGGTGGTGCCGCTCACGCTGACACTCGATGACAAGCAGCGCATGCTGGTGATTTCCGGTCCCAATGCCGGCGGTAAATCAGTGTGTCTCAAGACTGTCGGAGTGGTGCAATATATGATGCAGTGAGGCATGCTGCCCACTGTCTATGAAAACAGCCACATGGGCGTGTTTCAGAATATATTCATAGATATCGGCGACGAGCAGTCGATAGAAAACGACCTCTCCACTTACTCTTCACATCTTCGCAACATGCGCCTCTTCCTGCATCGTACAGACCGCGACACGCTGCTGCTTGTGGACGAGATGGGGAGCGGTACGGAGCCGCAGATAGGTGGGGCGCTCGCGCAGGCTATACTTGAAAAGGTGGCATCCACAGGCTGTCTGGGTGTGATCACTACGCATTATCAGAATCTCAAAACATTTGCCGGCGAAACGGAAGGGTTTGTCAACGGCGCGATGATGTATGACCGGCAGCGCCTTGAGCCCTCTTTCCAGCTTGCTGTAGGAAGTCCGGGCAGCTCGTTTGCCATCGAGATAGCCCGCAAGACGGGTCTGGACGCAGATGTCATAGAGAAGGCCAAGGAGATTGTGGGGAGTGAATATGTCAATCTTGACAAGTATATGCTTGACATAGCCCGTGACAGAAGGTATTGGTCCAACAAGCGTCAGGCTATCCGTGAGAAGGAGGTGAAGCTCGATTCGCTTCTGGAGCGCTATGAGGAGAAGAGCGATGATCTGAAGTCGCAGCGCAACGCGATATTGCATGATGCCAAAGTGGAGGCGCGCCGCATACTGGCGGAGGCCAATGCCCGGATAGAGAAGACTATCTCTGAGATACGCTCCGCGCAGGCTGACAAGGAACAGACGCGCAAGGTCAGGGCTGAGCTGGAGGCATACAAAAAGGATGTGGCCCGCGATGCCGCGGAGGAGGAGGCATTGCCGGAGGCGCTGAAAGGACTTAAGCACAAGAGTCGCGGCAAGATTGCTGAGCAGAAAGCCCGTCGCAATACCGGCGATTCGACTCCGAAGGCCTCCGAGCCGCTCAAGGAGGGGGACTATGTAAAGATGGAGGGATCGAATGTCACCGGACGTATCATGCGCGTCAGCGGCCGTAAGGCTGAAGTGGCCTTCGGCGCACTTCGCAGCATGGTCAGTCTTGACAAACTTTCCCGCACCAGCAATATACCTAAACCTACAACAGCGGGTGGAGCGAGCTTCACGGTGTCGCAGCAGACATCTGAAGATTCGCGCAAACGGCAGCTTAACTTCCGTCAGGAGCTTGATGTCAGAGGTATGCGTGGCGATGAGGCGGTACAGGCTGTCATATATTTCCTGGATGACGCGGTGCAGTTTGGAGCTTCACGACTCAGAATACTGCACGGCACGGGTCATGGTATCCTCAAGACACTGATACGTCAGCAACTTGCCGCTTACGGTCCCGTCAAGGATTTTCATGATGAGGATGTACGCTTTGGCGGAGCGGGTATCACTGTTGTCGATCTCGCCTGATGGATTCTGCCTGAAATTTTTGAGCTTTTCGGGTCGCGAGTCACTGATTTTTATTAATTTTGCGTCTCGTAACCATTTCCTCTCTCCGAATAGAAATGAAGTCGAGCTATACAGGTATCTGGCTGCTATTGGCAGTCTCCCTAATAATAATTATTACTGTCTCTTTCGCTGATGATTTTTCGATAGGAGGGTGGACCCCGAAGAAGGCTCCCTATCGGGAGATGCTGCTTGCCAAGGAGTATGCCGACACAGCAGTGACCGGCCAGGGTATTTACGGAGTGGGGGAGGACGGCACTCTTCTCAATAAGACTCCCGAACCGGCAAAAACCGACAGCACGCCTCAGAGCATTCTGCTGATCGGTGACAGCATGACCCTTAATCTGGCCATGCGCCTCAGTCGGTATGCCAAAGCCAACGGACATACTTTTCATGCGGTCAACTGGGATTCCTCCAATACAAAGATATGGGCGGAAAGCGATACATTGCAGCATTTCATCAATCAGTATGATGCGACTTACATATTTGTGTCGCTCGGCAGCAACGAGCTGTATCTCACCAAGCCGGAGGGTCACAGGAAATATGTGGAGGCAATCATCGATAAGATCGGCGGACGTCCTTATGTATGGATAGGACCTCCCAACTGGAAAGAAGACGCCGGACTCAATGACATGATACAGTCAGCCTGTGCCCCGGGCACATTCTTCCGTTCGGCAGGCATGACTTTCGAACGCAAGAAGGACAAGGTGCATCCCACGAGAGCCGCTTCAGCACTATGGATTGACAGCGTGGCGCGCTGGATACCCCGTTCTGCCCATCCGATACTTCTTGATGTTCCCTCCGACTCCATTGGTAAAGTGAGTCCTAATGTGATTTTCCTTAAAGCTCTTAACAAATAGCATTCAATCTACTGTGGCCGAATTGTTTGAAAATATCCCTACGGTATGCGCCAATATCTGGAAGATGCTTCAATATGACGCATCTTCGCCGATGCTTTTCTCAAGCGGACTCTTCTGGCTTCTATTTATCTTCTTTCTGCCGGTATATGCCCTGCTTAAGCGCAGTAAAGCCAAGATGACACTCTTTGTAATAGGGTTCTCGCTTTATTTCTATTACAAGTCTTCCGGCCTTTTCTTTATGATGCTCATGGGCACTTCGCTCGTGGACTGGCTGATCTCCGGACGCATCGCCGCCTGTGAAAAGAGGGGTTATCGGCTCGCATGGATGTGGACATCGATCATCATCTCTCTTTCAATACTGGGATATTTCAAATACGCCAACTTCTTCCTCTGGAACTGGAATCAGATGGTGGAAGGTAATTTTCAGCCGCTTGACATTATTCTGCCTGTCGGAATCTCTTTCTATACATTTCAGTCCATTTCGTATGTGGTGGATGTATACAAACGGCGCATAGAGCCCACAAAATCGTGGCTGGACTATCTCTTCTTCCTGAGCTTTTTTCCCGCTCTTGTGGCCGGTCCTATCGTCAGAGCGGACTATTTTCTGCCGCAGCTCAAGGAGAATAAGCCTGCCACCATGGAGAATATCTATGGCGGTCTGTGGCTGATAATAATCGGCATTGTAAAAAAAGCAGTCATAGCCGATTATATCGCGCAGTATAATGATTTGATTTTCAATGACCCTTCTTTCTATACCGGTGTCCAGACGCTCATGGGTGTGCTCGGCTATACCATGCAGATATACTGTGATTTCTCAGGATATTCCGACATGGCCATCGGACTGGCCCTCATGATGGGTTTTCATCTCGGGCTAAACTTCAATTCGCCATATCAGAGTCGCAACCTCACTGATTTCTGGCGCCGCTGGCACATCTCCCTCTCCTCATGGCTGCGTGATTATGTATATATACCACTCGGCGGCAATCGCAAAGGGACTTTCAGGACGTATGTCAACAACTTCCTGACGATGCTTATAGGCGGTCTGTGGCACGGAGCCGCATGGAAATTCGTGTTCTGGGGAGCTATGCACGGTGCGGGACTGGCCATACACAAGGCTTGCAAGCCCCTGCTTGTCAGAATACCGGACAATTGGCTGACCATCTTCCTGAGCTGGCTTGTGACGTTTGTATATGTATCGCTGCTATGGGTATTTTTCAGAGCTGCCTCATTTGAAGATTCGGTACTGATAATAAGCAATATTTTTGTCGATTTTCATTGGGCGCAGATGTGGGAGTTTTTCACTGTGCGTCCTGAATGGAGCATAATGATGGGCACGCTCATAGTATTGCATTTCGTGCCTCGTAAAGCCAAGGATTGGGCTGCGGGGATATTTGTGAAATCTCCATGGATCGTGAAGTTGCTGGCATTTGTGGCAGCCGTGCAGCTTGTGATAGAATTTATGACTGCGGAGGTATCGCCGTTTATCTATTTCCAGTTCTGATAAGTACGCTATACTGACAGCATTACATCAAATACGATATATAGATATGAGAAGAGGTATGTCATCGCGACATACCTCTTCTCGGAATGTAGAATATGTTAGGTCTGTATAATTGCCTTATTTGATGATGAATGTTTTGGTGGCTTTACCTCCCTCTACGCGGATGTAAAGGCCGTGCTGAGGATTCTCTACGCGTGTGCCGCTGAGTTCATACCAGACTACTTGACCGTCTTCCACGGCGATATCTTCTATACCGGTTGTGATACCGGTTGTGATATCATAATGCTTCTGCGCTGCGGTACCGTTGCTTT
>CAYSJG010000154.1:0-5248 GCA_964431295.1 uncultured Sangeribacter sp.
TTGTGTGGCCCTCGCGCGGAGCCGCAGAGACCGCAGAGGCCCGCAGAGGGGGCTGGATTTCACGTGAGAGAGGCCTCGTTGCTAAGTGATAGAGACCTCGCTTCCACTTGTGAGAGTTTAGTTGGCCATATCGATGCTCTCCCACTTCGCTTCAGCGCTCTCCCACTTAGCAGCAAAGCTCTATAATACGTGTACGACGGCTCCCCTCTGCGGGCCTCTGCGATCTCTGCGTCTTTGCGTGCGGTGCCATCAAGCGCGGAGCGCGAGCAAAATATGTAGAGTCCCGGCGTGAGAAGAATCCAGCAGAGCAAAAAGAGTATGCCTCAGCGAGAGAAGCAGCGCGAGCAGCCGGCGAGCGGGCGCGACAATATGAATCACAGCGAGCATCAGACGATGTTGCGTGAATGCAGTGATTTTATTAATTTTGCAGCCAAATGACACAGACGCAGCTTACATCCGTATCATCACAGCAGGAATACACGCCCGCCTGGTATGTGCTCAACCATATAGGCACACCCTTTCAGGAGATGGCGCGCAAAGCCGTAGATCTCTTCAACTCCCTCGAGCAGAAGAACGTCGAGCTTTTCGCCCCCACCTACGTCGTGCGCGAAGAGCGCGACGGCAAAGTGCATACCCGTACCGCCAACCTCATCTTCCATTATGTCTTTGTCCGCGGCATTCTCCCGGATGTAAAGGCTCTCTGCGCCCGCGACAACGGATTCTCCTTTCTGATAGACCGTAGCAGCGAATCCCGCTACGCCACCATCTCCGACCGCGAGATGGAGAGCCTGCAAAACCTTGCCCGAGCCTATGAGAACACTCTCCCCTATTATTCCCTTGACGACATTGACCTTGAGAGCGGCGACCTCGTGGAGGTAGTCAACGGCGACTTCCCCGGCCTCATCGGCAATTACATCCCCCATCCCAAGTCCAAATCCGGCGACATAGTCCTTCACGTATACAACAACGTCGGCGCCATCGCCTTCAACGTCAAGGCCACCGACGTGCGCGTGCTCGAGTTCGCTCACAACACCACCCGCGCCAATGACCAGATAGACGCCATAGTGCCCCATCTCTTCAAGGCCATGCGCGCATTTCATGCCGGCGAACCCCTCCCCGTCCCCTTAGTCGCACGCTTGTCCGTATTCTGCCGCCGCATGGAGGTAGTCAAAATCGACAACCGCAAACTCGCCGCCAAACTTCAGGCCATCTTAATAAGTGCCAACCATATGCTCGGACACATGGCAGCCGCCCGTGCCGCCCGCGAGCGCTACGACCACATCAGCGACAGCGTGACCAACCAATGGACTCGCGCCCTGATAGCTCTACTGCTGTCCGTCACAAAAGCGGGCATCCCCGGACGCCATGCCTCATCCGCATCCGACAGAGTGAAACTGCCGCCCCTGCCGAAGCTGAAAGAAGGAGCAAAGCCCTCCAAAGCCCAGCAGCAACTCATAGACGAATACACCTATTACACCGCGACAACACCCAGCTGACATAATACTCCGCTACGACAATATGCCGGCGGAAAACCCCGTAGGGGTGACATCAATTTAGCCAGAGCGTGAAATGTCCCGGAGGGCCATTTCACCCCTGGTGGTCACGCCCCTCATCATAAGGCAGGTGTCCCGTAGGGCCACCCCAAAGAAAAGATGTGCAGGATCATAGATCAAGCAGAATACATCGTCCCAGCTTTCGCAGGTCAAATACTCCCGATAAGGATATTCTCAAATCCCCCGACCGAAGTCCACGGAGCACTCCGCGCGGACGCAACGCGCAGCGAAGATTTGCATAAATTAAAAAAAAATTGTAAATTTGCACCCGAAAAGCGTATCCAGCGCAATTCAGAGCATATTTCAAGGTCTCCGAGAAAGACCGACTTTTCGGAAGTTTGGTAAATCAAGAACCTCATACAACTGATAATCAAGAGGTTGATATTTACCAGACGAAATAAAACTTTATCCCTATTTATTTTTAGGCTTGCTATTTCAGCAGATATTTCTATATCGCAGGTTGAAAACCTGAAGATACAAAAGGCTAATGCTGCAAGCCGTAACTGTGACACTGTCACGACAGCATTAATAAATGCGCGTAATAGTGGAAATGGTTGTGAAGATTATATCCATAATAGGCAGCGTAGCCTCAGTTATCGGCATAATACTGACATACCGACAAGTAAAAGCTGTCAAGTGTGTAGCTCAGGCAACCAAAGAGGCCGCAGAGAAAACTCAGAAATCCGTATTGAACTCCTTCTCCTTAGGCGAAGCATCAAAATTTTGTGAGTCCATACTGATAATTCAGCAAGCGTTGCAGGATGATGAAATCCGGTTTGCCATCCACTTATGTCATGAATTGAAGACAGTGCTTGTAGAAATACAGGCCTATCTCAAAGCTACCGGTGAAGATGTGACATTTCCGATGACAAGCCATATTCAGTCCTTAAACATGAATATTTATAATATGCAGAGATCCTTGCCCGATAAAAAGGATAAGCTGAACAGGGATAAAATTATTAAGGATCTGGAAAATCTTCATCATCATCTTTCCGAAATTCAGGCACACTTTAAAACCAAGAGATAGTTATGGATGCAACTTACGCAAGACTTCTCAGTGAGATAAAAGAAAAGAGTAAAAAAGGCACCATCTCCTGGTCGCCGAGCAGCTTTGTGAATACATTTGAGGCACCGCTGGGTACTGGCTCGATTATGATAACTCATGATCCGAATGTTCAGTTGCAACATTGCGACACACCCTTAGCCTCCTTATCCTTTATCAACGAGCGAGGAGAAGTCTTTCATACAATAGACTGTCAGTCAACCTTAGATACGGAATACGCAGACCTTAAGGAGATTTACGACTCGGCCTACGAAAATTACATGAAAATAGGCGAAACGCTAAAAAGCATGTTTGACGACCTCAGAAATCGCTAAACAGATGAGTGGACATAATATTGCGATAGCCGGTACAGGGTATGTCGGTTTGAGTATAGCAACCTTGCTTGCCCAGCATAACCATGTCACAGCCGTTGATGTAATACCTGAGAAGGTAGATCTTATCAATAAAGGGAAGTCACCGATTCAGGATGAATATATAGAGAAGTATCTCGCAGAAAAAGATCTTGATCTGACAGCTACCCTTGACGGAGCAGAAGCATATAAGAACGCCGATTTTGTTGTCATCGCCGCTCCGACTAATTATGATCCGGTCAAGAATTTCTTTGACACACATTGTATAGAGGATGTCATTGATTTGGTGCTCAGTGTGAATCCGGATGCTGTAATGGTCATTAAGTCGACAATCCCGGTAGGATATTGTCGAATCTTGTATGTCAGATATGCTGCAAAAGGCGTCAAGAAGTTCAATCTCCTGTTCTTCCCGGAGTTTTTGCGCGAGAGCAAGGCACTTTATGATAATCTATATCCGAGCCGAATCATCGCCGGCATGCCGAAAATCATTGATCGCCCTGAATTTGCTGATGAAAATGCCGCTATCCGTGCTGTGACAGACATAGAGAAACTGGAAGAAGCCGCACATATATTTGCCGGACTGCTGCAACAGGGAGCGATCAAAAAGGATATTTCCACCCTTTACATGGGTATGAAAGAGGCCGAGGCTGTCAAACTTTTCGCCAACACCTATCTCGCCCTTAGAGTTAGCTACTTCAACGAGCTCGACACATACGCCGAGGTCAAAGGTCTCGACAGTCGTGCAATCATCGAAGGCATCGGCCTCGATCCGCGCATCGGCAGTCACTATAACAACCCCTCCTTCGGCTACGGAGGCTATTGTCTGCCCAAGGATACCAAACAGCTTTTGGCCAACTACGCCGATGTGCCCCAGAACATGATGAGCGCCATCGTGGAGAGCAATCGGACACGTAAGGATTTCATCGCTGACCAGGTACTCAAAATGGCCGGATACTACGACTATTCGACATCTAATAGTTATGGAAATACGCCCGAACGCGAGTGTGTCATAGGGGTCTATCGCCTAACGATGAAATCAAATTCTGATAACTTCCGTCAGAGCAGCATACAGGGTGTGATGAAACGCATCAAAGCCAAGGGCGCGAAAGTAATCATATATGAGCCTACACTTGAGGACGGGACAACCTTCTTTGGCAGCCGTGTGGTAAACGACCTCCACACATTTAAAACACAATCCCATGCAATAATAGCTAACCGCTATGACTCATGCCTCGATGAAGTAGAATCCAAAGTCTACACCCGTGACATCTTTCGCCGCGACTGAAGTACTCTATGAAATGAGAATTGCATCACTTGCTTCAAACTGCCCTAATATCATAAATTAAATTATGACAGAGTGGATTTATATAGACCTATTCGTGTTATTATGTGTCGTTACGCTCACCGGACTCATAATTCCCCAGATATTGTTGATAGCTTTTCGCAAAAAGCTATTTGACATTCCCGACGAGCGAAAAATTCATAAGGCTGAAGTACCACGTCTTGGTGGCATTGCATTCTTCCCTTCAATTCTATTTGCACTTTTGCTTTTGTTCGGATTCGCATCGTATAATGATAGCGTAGAAGTACTCAGTCAAGTAGACGATAACTTTTTAAAGCTCTGTTTTTTGGGATGTGCCACAATAATAATGTATCTCACCGGTATGGCAGATGATCTTATCGGTGTACGTTACAGGGCCAAATTTATCATGCAGACTTTTGCGGCCGGTTTCATTTGCTTCGGCGGAATCAGGATAGAAAATCTTTATGGGCTTCTCGGTATACATGAAGTGCCACTTGCTGTTTCAATAGCTTTGACAATACTTCTGATAGTATTCATAATCAATGCGATCAATCTTATTGACGGCATTGATGGCCTTGCTTCCGGACTTAGTGCTACTGCCAGCCTCTTCTATGCATTTGTATTCTTGAAAGGTGGTTCTTATATCAATTCAGTACTTGCAACCGCAACACTTGGAGCTCTATTAAGCTTCTTCTGCTTCAACGTGTTTGGGAATCCTAATAAGCATAAGAAAATCTTCATGGGAGATACTGGCGCTTTGATAATCGGTTTGCTATTGGGTATGATGAGCATAGATTGTTGTTCTATTGCTCGTCTTCAGGGAGGTTCCAATTCTGCAGTAATAGCTTTTGCTCCCTTGCTTATACCCGGATTTGATGTTGTAAGAGTGTACCTTCATAGGATACGTGCACATCGAGATCCTTTCCTTCCAGATAAATCCCACATACATCATAAGCTTCTAGCTCTTGGCTTGACACAG
>CAYSJG010000155.1:0-632 GCA_964431295.1 uncultured Sangeribacter sp.
ACAATCTCCGGGCTAAATGTTAACGGAGAATTCGACTGCAAAGGTAAAAGCTACTTTTGGCGATTGTGAGTAATGTCGGATAAGAGCCTTTATTTCGTCTGCCATTTCGTTATAGCGATTTATAGACACCTGCTTAAGCATGTAGAGTACTACGGCAATGACGCCGTTAAGATTCCTTGTCCCTAAGTTTCTTTAGTCTAACCTTATACCTGTCCCTATACCTGTCCCTAAGTTCCTTAAATTAATTATTCGAAATTAATTTTTCGAGGTCAAAATGTCAAACTCCCGACTTCGTCACTTTTGATTGCCGTGAAATGAGCATTTTTGAATATCAGAGTATTAGCGCAAAGGATTTTGGGTGACGAAATGACGAAACCAGAAACCATGGAATATCTACAGAAGCAGATCTACATATTGCTTCTGTATCGGGCATATTCTGTTTTTTGATTTTGATTCAGCTATTGCGTAATTAAATTATAATTTATAATTTTGCAAGTGCAGACCGTTTGAAGAACACGCCAGCAAGTTATGACTAAAATAATATTAAGTCCGTACACTCAGGTCTGGGGTTCGGGGAGCGGGTTGCCCGAAAGCAAGAAATTGCATTCGGAGATTTAAAAGCGTTTATCCGC
>CAYSJG010000155.1:642-5135 GCA_964431295.1 uncultured Sangeribacter sp.
ATTCTTGACAAGCTGAAATTCTCGCAAAATTTCATATCAAAGTCAAGGATTAAGCAACGGTAGATGCCCAATGGATATGTAAATAATCCGGAGGCCGGTAAAGCTTGTCGTGGGGACTGCTTTCCGGTAGTCGATTACATATACTGGCGTGGGCTTCTGGCGTTGCCGTCCGACTTTGATAGGGCAATGCGAGAAGCCTCAGCTTGTAGGACGGCAACAGATACAGATTCCTACGCTTTTTTTCATTCTAATCCATTAAACGCCAACGAGGGGAAGACCGCGGCATAAAATTTCTAACATGAAGAAATTTATTACACCCGCAGTCTTTTGCGTAGTAGTGAGCTTGGCATTCGTGTCATGCAGCAAAGATGACGGAGACGATCCCTCTTCCGGCAGCAAACCGTCATCGAGTCTCGTCAAAGAGACGGCTAAGCTGAGCGATTTCGGAGGCGTTCGCCTGATCAAGATTGAAGGCTCCGGCAATTCATCGTTTGAATACAACGATGAAGGTGCAATCGTTAACGTGAATAACGAGTATTCAGAGCTGTCGATAGACTACAAAAAAGGAATAGCAATCCTTGAAGAGCGAGGTCTTATCCAGAAATGTCCGATCAAACTTGACAAGCAGGGACGTCTGGCAAGTCTATCCTACTCCGGAGATGAAGATGGAGAACGGACAGACTTGAAATATACATTTAGCTATAATGAGGCCGGCCATCTCACCAAAATCGCATATCATAGTGAAGTTGTAGGGGGAGATTGGGTATTCGATGACATCAATGTCTATACTTGGGAGGGAGATCTGTTGACTAAATGTGTGAACACATCCAAGGAAATGCAGGGATCAGATGTCTCAACCGACACACACAGCATTACTTATACGTACACTGACGCTGCAGACAATACGTATATGCAGTATACTAAAACTATGACAGACTTTATGTCTGTAGACAGCAATTTCAGCAGTTTGCTATGCATCGGAATTATGGGCCAAGGACCGGCCAAATATCCGACAAGCATCACAACCGATTACGGTACGTTTGATATTGTTTACACTCTGAATTCAAGAAATATGGTAGAAAGAGAAGACTCAAAAGCCTGCTCCTATTTCTATATTTACAGCGATTCCACCAATCAATAAAGTGAGGGATAGGATGTTGAATCCTAAACCTGAATTTGGGAAGCTCCAACCGTCAGAAGCCTTATCAATGGGCCTCTGACGGAGAGCAGACATCATTAATCATCTCCAGCGAAAGAAACACTCTCTTAATCCTTGCACTCTAATGAATGTAATACTTTTATCAGGAGGAGCCGGAAAAAGACTCTGGCCATTGTCAGACGATATACGGTCGAAGCAATTCCTGCAACTTCTTTCTTCGCCAGACGGAAGGAAGGAATCTATGATTCAACGTGTCGTCAGACAGATAAAACTAACCGGACTATCGGAAGACATTACGGTAATGACAGGCAAACAACAGCAAAAAATCATGGAGGACCAAGTCGGAAACGACCTGACTATTGTAACAGAGCCTGAACGACGGGATACCTTCCCGGCTATTTATCTTGCCTGCTCTTATTTATTATCAAAAGGCATTGGATTGAATGAGTCCGTCGTAATATTACCATGCGACTCTTATACCACAGACGATTATTTCGCCTTTATCAAAAGATTGGACTCGGCAATACAAACCGATGTAGCCGATATAATTATGGTGGGCATAATTCCTACATATCCGGCAACCAAATACGGATATATTCTACCCGAACATAAAGAAATATCTGAAAACGAAATTACACCCATCGTCAGATTTATAGAAAAACCGAGAGAACCGGAAGCAGAAGAACTGATACAAAAGGGTGCTCTATGGAATGCAGGTGCGTATGGTTTCAAACTGGGCTATTTATTGAATTCAGGAGATAAGATTTTTGGCACACAGGATTTTGATACTTTGATCCGGAATTATGGTAATCTTCCAAAATTAAGCTTCTCTTATGAAGTATTGGAAAAAGCTAATCGGGCGGCTGTTATCGCTTATTCAGGTGAATGGAAAGACGTCGGAACATGGAATGCCCTGACTGAAGTACTGCAAAAGAATGAGTACGGCCAAGTTTATACTTCTGAATGCAATGATACTTATATCATAAACGAGCTTAATATTCCATTAGCCTGTATAGGGTGCGAAGACATGATAATTGTAGCCTCGGATAATGGCATTCTTGTTATAAGTCACGACAAAAGCGAACAGATAAAAGAGATTGTCAATAAAACAAATTTGGTTGATAAGCAATCGTGAGGACAATTTTCGATCTGCAAGAGTAATATTGATAAAACCAATATAATAAATATGGGAAAAGAGACATCAGAACGAATCCAAACTTCGCTGCTCAACAGACTTGAAAAGAAAGCCTTAGTCTGGATGGCAGAACGTATGCCCAAATGGGTGACATCAGATATGCTGACAGCCCTCGGCTTCATAGCGGCAGTAGCGTATGCTGTTTTTTGCTGGTTGGCAAATAAAAATGTACATTATCTTTGGCTTTCCTCATTATGCCTTGTACTTAACTGGTTCGGAGACGCTCTTGACGGCAATCTTGCAAGAGTCCGGAAATTACAGAGACCCAAATATGGCTTTTTCCTTGACCATTCTGTTGATGCATTGACTACATGTCTTTTTTGTATCGGTCTTGGGCTGACGCCATTTATGAAATTAAGCATCGCTTTGTTTATAATGATTGGATATTTATGCCTGTCATTATACACCTATCTCTCTACCATGGCATTCTCCGAGTTCAGGCTTACTTATGCCAAGCTCGGACCAACTGAAGTACGGCTGATGTTGATTGGCATAAGCATACTCTATATCTTTAACCCTTTTGGCAATTGGCATGTAACGATTTTCGGAGAGCCATGGTCAATATATGATTTAGCCGGTGGAGCTGCCGCAATCGCTCTATTCTACATCTATATTCACTCAATAATAATTGATAGTATACGAGTGCGCAAGCAGAAATAGCCTTTACCTCAATATTTTAATGGTATGAAATCAGACGCCATTGCTGCAAGGGCGTCTGTACTTCTACTATTTATCTAATATATATTCAACGTGTTATAAAATTGCGGCCTTTAGACCACATCCCACAAAAAAATGTTAACGCAAGGGGGCCGCAAATTTGCTCGAAAATCCACCGCCTTGACGTTAACATATTTTGTGGGATGGGGTCTAAAAACAGAATCTGATATGGCAACTTCAATTAATCCTAAATTTTGCATTCCTCAGCTCCACTTCTGAATTTTAAATTTTTCCATTTATAATATAATCCCCCGCGTGGCTTATGTGCTTCGCGGGGGATTATCTTATTTAAGGACTCTATTTTCTCGCTATATCAGGCGAGATTGCGTCTCAGGGCTTCGGCGGTATATCTTGCGTTGATATCTTTGGCGTTGTCGAGAGTGTCAAGCAGTGGCTGCGGATGCTCCAGATAGCGCAATAGCGAGAAAGCGAGTATGTCAGCCTCCTCCCGCGTCAGCACTCCGAGAGCCATCTTCTCCGCCTCTTCGGGTGTGAGGAGTTCGCGTGGATACAGCCGACAGGCGAGCAGTCGTGATTCTCTGACCGCAGTATCGCTCCAGAGAGTCATGGCCAGATTGCGCTGTCCGCATCTGTCATTGCATTCCTCGGCCAGTGTGGCGGCGATCTGAGTGAGCTGTGGGAGCTGCAGACCGAATATGACAGCGTATGGCAGTCCGGCATGGCGCAGAGTGTCGGCGACAATCCCGTTGCGGTAGGTCATAAAGAGGTGTTTCGCTCTTTTTACCCCCTCGTCGGTCAGCGGATTACGATTGATATTGTCTGACATATTCCGATATTAATATCCGAGGGTCTTGTAGTCGCGGCTGAGTCGGAGCATCTGGTCGACGTATGTCTCGGTGTAGTCGAGAGTGATGTCAGTGATCTCCCCCTTGTCATTGCGGGTGACGTTGAATACCGGGTTGACAAATCCGCGATAGGGGGGGATGTTGAGCTTGGCGTATCGGTCGAGCACCTCCTTGTGCAGTTTGGGGTCTACCTTGACAGCGTAGTCATTGACAAGCTTCGCGCCGGCGGCGTAGTCACCCTCGCTCTTGATGCGCTGTATCTCTGCGAGAAGCTCTCCGAGGAGTGTGCGCAGTTTCTTATAATCGTTGATTTTGAGGTATGTCTTGCCACCCTTTTTCACAAGTTCCATGACCTTATGCTTTTTGCCGTGTTCAAGAGCCCAGCGAGCGATGAGCTGACGGTTGCGCATGTGGGCCTCCTCTACATCCTTGCCCGGCTCGATGCGGTTGAGCTGAGTCATGAGTCCGTTGAGCATATATTTGTAATATTCAGCCTTGTATGCCTCGGTGTCTTCAAGCACTCCGATTTCCTGCAGTTAGGGGTCGGCGAGATAGTAGAGAGCGAAGAGGACCGCACGAGCCTCTACGAGAGTCTAACCGATCTCTTAGAGCGCGA
>CAYSJG010000156.1:0-5125 GCA_964431295.1 uncultured Sangeribacter sp.
ATATTTAATAAGGCAACCGTCAATACTGCACATTCTTGCTCAGGGGAAGAAAAAAGACATTTTTGTGGATAAAATCACAGGCCAGAAGATAGATTTCAAAATTCCGAAAAATTATGAATTTCGAGACTTTCTTCCTTTTTCTCATTTATCTTTTTTCAATTCTAAAGATCACAAATGGATATTAACAGATAACCAAGGTAATATATGTTTGGACACTAGATGGAATTATCCTGATAATGTCACAGATGCTAATAACTTCGAATTTCTATGTTCAATTCAAGGTATATATAGTCTAGAAGATGGAAAGTTTATTTATAATGAGGACTCGCGTAATTCGAAGTTGGTGAATAATCATATAGTGGATATTAGATGGGGAGTACATCATGCTTATGTGGATTTAATTAACAGATCAACGTCTGATACACTTCCAAACATCTCAGACGGTAATGTCTCTCCAAAATATTGGGATTTAATTAGACAAGCATGGTCATCGGAAAAGAAGGATTTTTCTGTATATGATGTAACATATTTGGAACATGAATTATATCTTTTGACGAGTAATAATTGTGGTATAATATTGATTGACCAATATGGTAATTTTGGTCAATTAAAAAACGGGAATATCGAGTATGGGATACTCGGAGAACCCTTCCATTTCATAAGGAAAGAATTACGCAATTCAATGACAGGACTATAAGGACAATATGGGGACTAAATTTCGCGTTATCTGGATTTTGGCATTTGTTTTTGTATTAATTTCTGCTCATGCGCAGGATGCGACAATGAATGTTAACGATTTTTACAGGGAACTTGTTCCAATGACGGTTCCGATGCAAAAAAAAGATAGGAATGGTGAAATCTGTGCATTGCTTAAAGTCCGGTTACCAATCGCTGGGGTGAAGTTTGAGGGGAATGTAATCGATTATAGATTTGATGTTGGCGAATATCTTGTTTATATGTCTTCTGGGTCAAGATATTTAGAAATCAAGTGTCCGAATATAAAGCCTTTAAGAGTTGATTTCACAGATTATACAGGAATTGGGAGGGTAGCCTCAAAAACTGTTTATGCTTTAAATATCGATATTATCAAGGGGTCCGGTACTGAAGATCCAAAAGGCACATTGATAAGTGAATATCAGAACCTTATTTCTCAAGCGCATCATTATTTTGAAAATAAAAAGTTTTCCGAAGCCAGAAGTCTTTATGAGGAAGCGATAGAGCCACAATACTTACAATATTATAATATAGATGATTTCAGATGGATAACCATTTGTGACTCTATTATAACCGCTCAATCAAACTATCGGGCCATAACTCCCCGTTTGGCTGATGCATTCAAAGGCCATAGCATTTTAGCAGAGCCGACCGGGTTTTCGGACGGGATGATGGTAATAGACAATGGTTATGGACATGTTTCCTTAGTGTCGGTTGAAGGTAACAGATATGAATTAAATGACGCATTTGTTGATTCACCAAAACTATTTGGAGAAGGGAAACTATCTGTTAACTTAAATGACTCTCACTGTTATTTGGGCAAAAATGGAGCGTTCGTTCTTGGATTTCGCAACTCCGATTATAATAAATTATTTAAAGACACCGATTTGGAATTTGGACAGTTTTCAAATGGATATGCTGTAGTGTTTAATCGCAAGAATGGGAATAAGGGACTTATAAATAAATATGGCAAGACAGTTTTACCCGTGACTGGGAAATATAAAGGGATTAAAGTATTAGACTGGAAAATAATATTGTATGACAGTAAACATATCTATCAATGGGATATTCCTAATCGGAATAGTCCAATG
Source organism: uncultured Sangeribacter sp. (assembly GCA_964431295.1). Taxonomy (GTDB): domain Bacteria; phylum Bacteroidota; class Bacteroidia; order Bacteroidales; family Muribaculaceae; genus Lepagella. The sequence continues at coordinate 1,806 of CAYSJG010000156.1, forward strand.
CTTGATAAGAGGAACATATATAAGATATTAGATTATGATGGTTTTGTTGGTGATGTGACCGAAGACTATATTATTGCAAATGATTACGATAGAAAAAAAATAAAAATATATCCTTTTAACGATTCATATATATATTCTGTTAATGCCGAGAGAGCTAGTGCAATTGATTCTTGTAATATTCTTTGTTATACCGGGAAAGAGTATATAATATATAACTTTAAGTTTGATAGACACATAGATATTCCTTCAAAGAGAAATGTCCGTGTTGTTGCAAAAGGAATTATGTTTGATGGTCAAGATTGTTATTCCACTAATGGGAATAAGCTTTTTTCCTTACATGACCCCGTCGAATTCTCTTCTGTTGGCTATTCTGATGGATATATGCTTGTTAAATGTCAAGATAAATACCGTTACATAGATATTATGGGAAACACTTTGTCTAACTCTGAATTTGAATTGTCCAAAGATTCAAACCATTTGATGTTATATTACAGGAAACCTTTCGGAGATGGATTTGGGTTAATTATGAGGAATGGCGAATGGGGATTAATCGATATATTTGGTACTACTACGTTCGACTATGTAAACTAAACGGCATAAATATTCTTAATGTAAGTTATCATTTATGGATTTCGTCCAATAACCCTATAGGTTCAAACAAGATATTTAGAATTATTTGTCCAGCTCTGATTCAGGATGTAATTTTGCTTCAGGAAACTTAACAATCACAACATGAATACAGAACACTTAAACAACGATCCCTCTATCGGAAATCCTGATGAGGTCTCAAAAAAGGCTTCAAAGGCTAAAAAAATCGCTGGCGAAACTGCAAAATTTGCAGCTGCGGCTGGATTAGGAGTGGCAGGCACTATGGCTGCTGACGCTATGTCTAAAGACATAAACGAAGACGACATCATTACAGAGGTCGATTCAGTAGAGAACTCAGAAGTTGCAGATGAGACCGTCGAAACACCTGAGGAATTTGATCCAAATGATATCCGGCTTGATAATGCGACCGAGTCCCATCCTGATCATTCTCATGTCGTGGCTTCATCAACTGATGCTGATGATATCGTGAATGTCGATGTTCCTCACCCCATCTCTCAAGAAAATGACATCGCTATGATTAATCCCGATGATGTTTCTCTTGAGCAAAATCAAGCTAATGATGACAGTGCTTCGGAGTCCATAGATTCGGGAGACATTATAGTCGATGAATATAGTGTGCCTGATGGATACAACGAATTTAACCATCCTCAAGACCTTCTCGCTGATGGCGATGACCCGAACGACATTGACATTCTCGATGACCTCATGGCTTAATCACAGAAATTATGCATAAGATAATATCACTTCTTGGACTTGTGGCTATAGTAGCCATGTCTCCATTAGCAATTTCAGCTAAAAAGAATACATCAGCCAAACCGGCAAAAGCCAAACAAGAGGTTGTGGCAAAGCAGACAATTCAGGAAGCAACAGATAGTTTGAAAGCCATTATGACAAAGGCTGAGAATGGCGATGCTGTAGCTCAGAACGAAGTCGGTATGTGGTACTATCGTGGTCGCCACTATAAACAGGATTATAAGACCGCTTTGGAATGGTGGGCAAGGGCTGCCAAGCAAGGCAATGTGCAGGCTATAGGGAATATGGGTTTATGCTATCAAACCGGCAATGGAGTTGCCGCTGACTCGGTGATGGCTACTAAGTTGTATCTTCGCTCAATTAAAGAAGGTAATGAGGCTCTATTTTCCCAGAACATCGATCTCGCCCAGAAAGGCAGTGTATTCAGCAATATGCTCATAGCTGCGTGTTACCAAAACGGAATAGGCGTCTCAAAAGATGTTAACAAGGCAATTCCATTTTTGACAGCCGCCGCTAAAAAAAATTGTCTCCCTGCTCAGAAAGACCTTGCCCTCATTCTACTGAATGGGAAGAATGCTAAGGCTGCTGCTTCTTGGTTTAAAAAGGCATCGGATAATGGAGACCTTTCTTCAACCTTCTATTACGGCAAGATGCTTTTAGAAGGCTTAGGAGTTCCACAAGATAAAAAGGAGGGTGCCAACTATCTTCTTAAAGCCGCTGAAGCCGGATTTCCTCAGGCAATGTACTATGTTGGTAAATGCTATAAGACCGGAGATGGCCTCACAAAGAATCCTGACCAAGCTGTGGTTTGGTTACGCAAAGCTGCCGGCGCTGGAGTCAGCAACGCACAGTGGGATCTTGCCCAGTGCTATAGACAGGGTAACGGCACTCCTGTAAATTATGATCAGGCTTTATATTGGTATGGAGAAGCTTGTGTCAAAGGACATACCAATGCTTTCAAGAAACTCCTCGCTGATTCCTTAGTCAATACTTCCTTTATGGCTTATATGAAGGGCATGAAAGCTTACTCTAATAAAGACTTTGATGAAGCTATCAAGCAGTTTAAGATAGTTGAGAAAGCTAAGATCTCAGACGGGAAGGTTATGGAAGCTGCCATTACAGCTAACAACAGTTATGCAAAGCATAATATGAAAAAAGGAATTAAACTTCTTAATGATGCTGCAAAAACAAACGCACAAGCGATGTACCTTCTCGGTGCTTTATATGAAGCTGGTAAAGGAGTTGATAAAGATATGGCAAATGCGGTGGACTATATTACCAAATCTGCAGACAATGGTTATGGGTTAGCAGAATGCGCCTTGGCAGATATGTATTTCGAAGGCCGAGGTGTAGAACAAAGCTACGAAAAGGCAGTAGAATGGTATTGTAAGGCTGCAGAACAAGGCCAGCTTACCGAGAATGCTGCCAAACGCTATGCCTCCTGTTACGAAAATGGCTGGGGCGGTCTTGAAGTAAATAAAAACAAAGCTGAAGAAATACTCAAGACAATCCATAAGAATTCTATAATGGAGGTACTAAAAGTGATTTGATATTATGGACTATATGAAAAAAAGCCTATTTTTAATATCATTCTTTTTAATCTCTCTACTGTCATTCGCACAAATGACAGTAGAGAGTGTCAAAGAGCTCCCTACAGATTTGACCGCAAAGATGAATAAACGTTTGGATTTGAATGGAAAATCCTGCGCTTTAGTCAGAATTGAAATGCGCAGCCCAGAAGCCAAATTTGAGGGCAACGTCATAGGAGAGATAGCCTACACTACAAGTGAATATCTTGTATATCTTAGTCCAGGAACCAGAACCCTGAAAATGAGTCATCCTAATCAACTTCCTCTTATCATAAACTTTAATGATTTTGGCATAAGTGAATTATCTGAATCAACAACATATTCAGTAAGAATAAATATGCCGTTAGATGTAAAGGTCGTAGATGTAGA
>CAYSJG010000157.1:0-5106 GCA_964431295.1 uncultured Sangeribacter sp.
CATCAACTTTATATAGAAAACAAAGGAGCTATCACAAAGATACTCTGTCGAATAGTCAGCATGGGACTCAAAATCCCAACGTCGCAAGTTCATTAATGATTTTACGGCCTCATCATGGTCATAAAATACTTTCCAACGAGGAATCTGATTATTTTTTAAATTGCTCATATTTTTATAAATGCCCCACCACCCAGAGCAAGCGGTGAAGGCTTGTTGATAATTAGGCTGCTCTGTTGCCATTAGCATTAGATTTTCTTTAGTACAGGAATCGATATGATTTCTTTAGCTGTTTTAAGCGTTTAGGAGTAGCTTTGTTATCCAAACAAAGCTAAACACGTTGCAATAAGATTGTAATCGAGTCATCATTGAGATTGATTTCAAGTCCATCGACGACGATAGAATATTCATTAAATATTTTTTCTTCAATCTCATCTAATGTTTTATCCTTCTCGATTTCGCTTTGAGAGACCTTCTCAAAAATGATTGGGGGTATCAGCTGCAATGCAAGGTATAAGGTCGACAGTAAACTTTTGAAGTTCACACAAGTTTTAATTGTTATTTGTTTGAACAAATTGAACTTCAAGGTAAACTGACGCGGTTTGCCAAATATTCTTGCATACTTCCCGGAAACACCGACAGCATATCTTAGTGGACCGGCTTCACATATATCCTCGACGTATGGCGATATTTCACAGGGAAAATCGACATGATAGATATTGTCTTGTCTTTTTTCAACGTCAAGTCGAAATGTATACAGTTCTGGATTTATATCTTCATGGCCATATTTCCATTTAAGGTGTCTTTCAGAGATAAAATCATCTGGATCGGCTAGCAGTCTCCAATCGTAGGCTTCTCCATCATCGTTTTCTGCGAGAAATGTTTTGAATTTCAATACCCACATCTCTTTGGGAGATAGTTCGAATAAATTCTTCATTTTTGATTTTGAATAATTCCCCTCTCCAGAGTCAAGAGGGGTAGTTTGGGCTTTTGAACACTCTGTCGCCCATAAGTTTTTTACTTCAGTAATCGTTCAAGATTGCTTTTCTGGTGGACTTTGATATTGCGTCCTTCCAATTCCTTGATAAGAGATAATATCTCTGTTTTATCCGGTTCGATAAGCTTGAACTGGCGATTGGTGTTGGCTCCGATATTCACTTGGATTGGATTAACCGAAGCCAACAGGTCAGCGAAATGGGTCGCGTCAGAAAATTTCATCACAGGCTCTACTGTTATCATAGTCTTAAAGCCCATAGAAGAAATCTTTTTCATCGCCGCCGTCCGTGCCGCAATCAAAGGAGCATCTGATACACCTTCATGGTCAATATCGCTCTCCATCGTGGTGCAGAATATCAACTTCTCTTTCAATTCTCTACAGAGCCTATGGCTCACAAACTCCAAAAATCTGGCGGGATTCTTGGACTGGAACATATACTCATTCTCAGGGTAGCCGTAGAGGTGATCCATCACAGCCACAATCCATTCAGATGGGACATCGGAGGCAAACATATCTGTGGAACTTCCTAGAAAGACAAATCGGTTCTTGCCCATCTTCGTCTTCAGCTCTTTTAAATCCAGTCTCAGCGTAGGATCCTGATGATACCGCCACCTGATAGGCTTCATGTAGCAATATCCACAATTATGACTACATTCACCTTTGACCGGATTATAAGTGTAGATTTCATTCGTGAAATCGTACATGTTTCCTGAACTCCTGTTCATTGTATGGTCTGTTTAAAATCCACCGCCGGAGCTGAGGACGGTGGATGGAGAACTGCTACTTGGTCAGCTCAATTATGCTCCCTGACCGGTTAAATCACACTTGACCGTTAATCACCCGGTGAATATGGCTTTTAGAGATTCCAAGTTCTGAGGCAATATCACGGATACTCTCTCCTTCTTCGTGAAGGTCGATTATTCGGTGTCTGACTAAATCATCCAATTGGCTGGTTCGTCTTGCCATTGACTTTTCCAAATGATCCTTTTCATCTTCAAAATCTAATAATTCCAAATGGAGATATGGGTCGTCTGAGATATTACAAACAGCAACCTCTTCCATTCTGGGAACTTCACGAGCCTTTAGCTGCTTGATGTATCTCGTAGATGAGCTAACGGTAGAGTCCGATATGCCAAAGATGCTGTCAGCAAAGTTGGCTATGACCTTTGACCCTGCCATGCAGTTTTGTGTGAGCGGCTTCTTTAGGTCTCGCTTAATCGTGTGCGCCACTATCAGAATTGTCAAGAGTGGATTAAGCTCCTTTAGCATCTTTAGTTTTTGCATGAAGTGCTTAACTTTAGTGATACTAAGGTTTTGAGCCAAGACACATTGAACGTTGTCAACGATTATAAGTTGTGGCACATCGACCTCCATCCTAGATTCAATCTCTAAAATCAGCTGCTCGACATCGGCATTGCCGTACTCCATTATAGAGAAGGATATTCTTTCAAATTGTCCTGCTACAAAGGGAGCCTTGACGTAGCGACGAGCGAACTGTCTGGTGGATTGCTCCAAATCATAATAGAGAACTTTTCCATTGATTGAGGAATCAGTCATTGCATTCTCGCCCCAGAACCCGACATGGGATGAATACGAAATCCCAATGTCAACGGCAAGGATTGATTTAGCAGAATTGGTGTCTCCGAAGAGAATCCCTAATTCGTTTTGAAAAAGGAATGATCCGAACACGGGCTTAGGAGGTTCAAGATACTTCGGATTGTCAACTATAGACTTCGCACTTGCGTGGTGAAAGTAATCTTTCATAGAATTGAAATTTGAGGGGCCGGAGAGAAAGCCCCTCGGTTGATTACGATAACTCTGCCAGTGCCGTATCAAGATAATCCTTCACGACTACCTCTTTGCTCCTGTTTCCATTTCTTTTTGCAGTCTGGATCGACAGCAGCAAGAGCGGACGCATCGTATGGAACATCTTGATTACACACTCAGCCATTTCCTGTTTGTCATCAGCAGCATTGATCTGGTTGGCAATCCAAGACCAAATCTCAGTGCCCTTGAATGTTGCAGGTGATTGCTCACGAATGTCAGAGATACCACCATAGACTCTTTCAAACAAGTCCTGATTTGGCTTGTCGTTGAACAGCGCCGGTGTATTTCCATTCTGAAGCTCACGCATATCCTTCTTGACGATTTCTCTGCCTATCGTAGCGTAGCCTGCTGCTTTGGGGGTCAAACCATCCTTGATCTTGGCTCGATAGCTCACCAAAACAGAATTGTTTGATGTGGCTTCCAAGTCGCGGGCGAAGTCAGCTGTAGATGTAGGAGTATTGCACACGTTCATCTTCAGATAGGCAGCGCGGAGTTCAACGGCATCGCTATACTTCTTGTACTGGAAGAGATACTCAAAGGGTTGGTTGGCTTTAAGTGCCAGTTCCAGAGCATGGAATCGGGTATTACCGTCAACGATCACGAGGTAATCATTGACCTCATCGGCAGCAACGGAATGACCGTCCTCTACATCGATCAGTTCATACCCTGCTTGCAATGCCAGTATAGCATCTGCAAAGATTCCGGGGCTTTGCATCCCCACAGCGATACAACCCTCCATCATCTTCTTGTTCTTGATGGGGTTGTTGCGGTTGGATTTGAGGACGCAGATTTTCAGCTCCTCAAAGCCATTTTTCAGGCGGTAGATGGTGTCCACCGCCAACTCATCTTTTTTCATATTCAGATATTTTATGAGTAATTGTCCCATTTTTAAAAAGGGACACTTTGAAATTTGTCGGCATGGGAGTTTCCCACGCCCAAGCGCGTATTCAGGGTTCCCCTCCTAGGACACGCGCATCCTATTGTTCAGACTTTTCATTGTTCTCTGTGAGTGGTGAGCTTCACTCGTTATCAATAGCACCCACTACCTCTCAGGCTATTGATGCCGCCGTTTCAGTCGCGTCGCCGGTTCCGTTTCATCTTGATAAGATCGAGAGCCAAATCCGCATCGATTACGATTATCTTACCTGTCTGATGAATTGCAGGAGCCAGTACACCGCTTTTCTTAATGCGAGCAGCAGTGGACTGAGAACATCCCAAGAGTTGGCTCAGCCCGGCGAGGCCATAAACAAGCCTTTTAGGGGGAGCAACAGCATCATCAAGACCTGTAGTCAGACGCGCAAATTTCTCAACCGCAAGGTCCAGAAACTCTTCCACGGTACAGCTTACAAGGGGTTTATCCATATCTGTAATAATTTTTAATTTTACTGATGCAAAATTACAACGGAATGCGTCCTTATGCTAGCATTTATTCGCTTATTATTCAGATTGTTATACAACGTTATATAACGTTATACAACCATTTTGGAACGGCACATAAGCGGTTACATTGATTCTCAAAAAGACAAATAAAAAAGGCATACTCTAAAGAGTACACCTTAATACTAGAATACTAGAATAATTGCTTCTATATAATGCTTATATTTCCCCTCTTTTAAACCTTGCAGATGCCTTTCTGCTACATTGTTTCAGAAGATCCACCCAACTATCGATGCAGCAATTAACCATTGCTGGATTTTCCGATAATTTCTTAATCGGTACGTTGTCTATTGTAAAGAGGGAAAGATATGGATGTTTACTTGGGGCACCTGACCTTTTGTCTTGTAAGCTTTTACCATTAGTGTGCCAATAAAGAGCGTATATGAGAGCCTTAAATTCATAATTCGGTCTTTTATCCTTTACCCAATTTATCCGAGGTTGCGTCTGAGGCTCATATTCTATATCTGCTCCTAAAACGTAAAGGAAATCTTCCATCGAACAATCAATACATCCTGTGAAATCATATTCAATGTTATTCCTCGTAAGTGAGACACCAGTGTCGTGATTGCTAGTTAGGAAATCAAACAGAATTTTTGCAGCTTCCCTATACATTTTGGAAGAGTGCTCGGGTTTTGTCGAAAGGCACTCAGATTGCAAAATAGGACTCTTAGATAATCTTATTATCTTCTTTGTTGCGTCATCGCCTCTTTTATCCGAAGAAACAGAATGTTGTTCTGAAATATGTGTTTCAGCCTCACAAGAACGGTTGTCACCATCGGCTTCCATTGCCTCGTGAATCTTCTTCATGACGTAACCGATTCTTAATTTCTCGATTATCCTCATGCCAA
>CAYSJG010000158.1:0-3109 GCA_964431295.1 uncultured Sangeribacter sp.
TATGTTTATTTTATTGAATATCAACAATTAATATCCGTTTTTAAGGGCTGACTAAATAGTCTATATTATTCAAGAGCGCGCTCACTATATGGGCGCGCTCTTGAATTATTGACTTGAGTTATATACAGATCGTGTGTTTTTTTATATTGGTGTCCGGTAAACGGCTATAATGCTCTATTCTTATTGATTTTGATGGTGGACAAGCCCCTTTCAGCCTAATAATAACGGCTGTCCGGTAAAAAATGCCCCTATTTTACAATAGAATAGGACAAAACTGTAAATGAAATCCATTTTAAATGCGATATAATGAGTATACAAGCCATTTTTATGTGATTTTAGTACTCCTATACGTTTACGACATCGGCTGTCCGGTAAACTTATAGAGAGAAAATTCATCAAAAAGTTTTACCGGACACCAATAGTTTTTTTATTTTTTGGGTGGAGTAGAGGAGGGCTTTTACGCCAGCTCATTGAGCTTCGCCTCAAGGTCGGCCAGTGACTGTATACCGGAGGCACGCCATTTAGACTCTCCATTTTTGAAAATGAAGAATGTCGGCACCGAGCGAACTCCATAGGCGGCTGCGAGCGCCTCGTTTTTGTCTATATCCACCTTTACGATGCGCGCTTTGTCACCCACTTTGCCGGCGAGCTCTTCAAGCACCGGATGCATCATCTTGCAAGGGCCACACCAAGTGGCGAAGAAGTCCACTAATACCGGTATGTCCGAATTAATAAGTTCTTGAAATTTATTCATAGTTTCCAAAGTTATTACAAGATTACAACAATCAGTTGATATGTTTAGTTGATGATACGGAAGATGTCGGCATCTTTGTAAGCCGGAAATTTCTCGCGGAAACGATCCAGCTTCTCACGGCTTAATTGCGCATATAAAAATTGCATAGGAGTCATACCCTCTGCCTTGACAGTCGAAGTGCGCAGAGAGATATCTCTCCCCTTGAAATCGATGATTGCGCTTTCGCCGCCATACTCATACCCGTTGCTGTCCGTGCCTTCGCAGTTTACACCGCATACATACGCCTCATTCTCTATTGCGCGCGCCTTTAGCAAAGTTTCCCACGCCCCCACACGCGCCTTGGGCCAATTGGCCACTGCAAGCAGGAGGTCATATTCATTGTCCACGTTGCGACACCATACCGGGAAGCGTATGTCGTAACAAACTATCATCGTAATCTGCCATCCGCGGTAGCGGAGCGACATCCTGCCGTGACCTTGCGAAAATACTTTATGCTCACCGGCCATTGCAAAGAGATGGCGCTTGTCTGCGAAATATTCTTCTCCGCCCGGCTCGATGAAGAAGGCACGGTTATAAAGGCTTCCTCCGGAGTCCGCCATATAGCTTCCGGCTATCGCAAAACCATACTTGGCCGCCAATGCCTTGATAAAGTCTATTGTCTTGCCGGTATTTCGTTCGGCAAGATGCCTGACATCATCCTTCTCCACACCGCTCGGAAAACCGGTGGAGAAACATTCCGGCACAACGACGAGATCAGTCTCGGGATGCACGGTTGAAAGAGCTTCCGCAAATGTGTCAAGATTGGAGGCTTTGTCTCCCCATGCGATGCGCATCGGCAAGAGACATACATTAAGGTCAGTGCGGGTCATCAAATGTGATAGGAGAGAATCTGATTTTATTAAATACGAAATTTTTCAGGATATCTGGCTGCGGAAGCCTTATCGGCATAATAGCGCTTTATCGCTTTCATATCTCTCTCCACATCGCCTGTGGGGAGGTATTCATCCTTAATGATCACCGTTTTTGAGGAATAATCAAGGATACCGAGCTGAATAGAGACTCCTGCATCACGGGCAATATACAGAAACCCCGTTTTCCACTTTGCAGAAGCACCTCGCGTGCCTTCAGGCGTAACTGCGAGGTTGAGATATTCACGATGGCTAAAATCCTCCACGATACTCTTCGTCAGCGAGCCATGAGGCCCCTTGCGCTTCACAGGGATGCCGCCGAGACTGCGCATCAGCACACCAATCGGGAAGAAAAACCAGAAATCCTTCATCAGGAAATTGGCTTCTCTTCCCAGACTCCGATATGCAGCCAGTCCGATTATGAAGTCCAGATTGGAGGTGTGTGGAGCCACACATATCACACACTTATCCCGGCGAGGAGCTGTGATCTCCACGCTCCAGCCGAAAAGCTTAAGTATTCTTCCCCAGACATTCATAATCCCTATCTTATATCTCTATACCCGAATTATTTAGCAACCTCCTTGAGTGCGCTTTTAATTTCTTCGGGGATAGCGCCGTTAAACTCCTTGAGAGCCTCCTCGATACCCTTGTTGTAGTCAGTAAGGATTTTGTTGAAGAGAGCCTTGTAAAACTTTCTCTTCTCTACAGAATACTCCTTGAGAGAGCCGAAGGCTTTGACGCCGCGGTCGAAAGTGATGTTGGAGTTTTTGCGAGCCTCTTCAGATACCTCCACGATGCGTGCTATCGCATTGGAGATAGCCTCTTTGTCAGCCTTTTCCACTGTGCCGAGCGCATAGAACATCTCATCGATCACGGAGCCTGAAACGGCGCCTACTGTCTTTTTCAATAATCTTTTGTTTGCCATATTTTTTATTGTTTATCCACCATCTGAGAGACAGAAGGTGAAGATTTTCTTATTTAAAATTCGTGTTAAAAGTAAACATACTCTTAATGTCACTACTGAATTAACAAGACTCGCTCACATTTGTTTTGGAGCAACCCTGTCACTTACGGTTGAAGGAGAGGACTTCCAGGCCGTTGTTGCCGTCCACGCTGAAATTCAGGTATGAGACATAGCGGAAGCAGCAGCAATCCCCATATGTCACCTGCACCATGCCATTGGCCTGTACGATCGGAGAATCAGGATCCTGCGAGATATTCACCACCGGAGAGAATTTATATTTGCCGGCACCGATGAATGACGGTCCCACTACATGCATGTATGTAGTCTGGATATACACTTTCGGAAGATACGCGCCGGCTATGCCGGGATGAGATCCTGTATATGAACCGACTTTGTAGAAAAAGTCGGATTCCCATATTCCGGCATCGTAGGTAAGTTTCACTTCATATATATCCTTCTCAAGCAGGTTATAATTCTCGGCAT
>CAYSJG010000158.1:3119-5077 GCA_964431295.1 uncultured Sangeribacter sp.
TCAGAATTCAAAAACGAACAATAGCCGTCCACTGCGGTTTCTATGGGCTTGGTATGCTCGGCGAAATCTTTCCAAACCTCATACAGATCCACCACACCTTCTATGATACCTTTAATGTCGCGAATGGCTCCGCGTGTATCGCTCACATCTACACTGCGCGATATTTCGTCACGATGCTGCCATATCGCATACAGCACATCATTGGCACCTGCTTCCGCCGCATTCGCACGAGTATCATCAATCGCGCCGAGAAGAGTATTCGGGTTGAAACCCTCGTTCACGAGATTGATAAATAAATATATATCTATATCGGTATCATAGAAATACCTGTATATATCATAAGCGGCCATCGCCTTATCCTCTTCTGTATCGAAGGGGAGAGACTTTATCTTTGCCCACTTCTCTATAAAGCTTTCTATCATGGGCTTTGTCACGGTAAAGACTGTGCCGTCAAGATCTTCCTTATCGATACTGATGCTCTTTGTCACTGAAAAGAGTGCCGGCGCGTCCTCGTCGCCAAAATTCACCAATACATCCTCGATGCTTATCTCATGCGCTCCCAATTGGAGATGACGCGTCAATTTGTCACCCTCCTTAAGCTGAGCCATTTCTGTACCCTCGGAAGGAGTCTTGACATCACTATCAGAGCTATCGCTGCATCCTGTCAGCGAAATAGTGAGCATACAAGCCAGAATGCCCGCACTATAATTTATTAAATTTTTCATTGCATTCAATTATCGGCTTATACCTATATAAGTAATCCCTTTATCTGCAGCCACTCCATACATGACTGTGCCGTGACGGCTAAAGCAGCAGCAGTCGCCATAGTCGATTTTGACTAAATTCTGCACATAGGCCACAGGGTTTTCGTCAGTGCCTGTATTGCTCGGCAAATTGCACTCCATATCTCCTTCCACATGCATACCGCCTGAGCAAACCACTTTCGTGACTATCATTCCTACGCGAGTGATATACTCGCCGGGAATAGTCTTATGCTTACCGTGTACATAAGCTTCGATATAGAACTTGGCCTGAGCCAATGGAGCACCTGAAGTGCCATAACGAAATTCTACCTCTTGTGATGTAGACCTTGTGGAACCGTAATAGTTCAGCGGCTCGGTATCCTCTTCGCATAGATAGGCGGCATAGGTGCTTTCGAGATTGACTACCGGCTGCGAGCCTTCTATTATGGCCACCAAAACTTTTGAGGCGCATACAAGTCCCTTGATGACGAGCTTGATTTTGTGCAGCACGCTGCGAGTGGCAAAATCTCCGGCCAACATATATCCCTGCCGGTCTGCCATCTCGAGAAGAGTACCCAGATCGGTATGCTCGCCATCTAAAATTGACAATAACTCTACAGGGGTAATACCGCCATTCAGCATTGCGCGAGCAATGTCGTTGAGGTCATTGGTATGCTTGCCGAAGCTGCGCGTAGGATCGACACTCCTGCTCATCTTCATCAACGCTCGGAGTTGTTCGGGGTTATCCTGAGTCAGATATACTATCAGCGGCAATTCTATACCTGTGGAATAGAGAAGACCGGAGAGGGAGGAAACCGCGTCGAAACGCTCCTCATCTGTCAGATTATCACCGTCAGCTATCCCTAATGTATTGGCAAAAAAATTAATGAACCGCTCATGCTCCTCCATATTCATGGTAAGGAAGGCACAATCAAGGTCCTCAGGACCCTCCGGCACTTCCACTCCATCGAGTGTGTGGCTCTGAGTCACATGAAACAGGAGAGGAAAATCCGCTTCTCCGAAATTATACACTTTGTCTACTACTTGCTCCCGGACTTCTCCGTCCACGAGCAACTGAGTATAGGTCTCCATCCCCTCCTTGACGACGCGTATCTCCTGGGCGTCCTCCTTATCTAGAATCACTTCAGGCTCGTTTGAATCCGAACAAGCCGTCAACATTGCCGCAGGCAACTATGTTTACATAATTCTTCCTGC
>CAYSJG010000159.1:0-5066 GCA_964431295.1 uncultured Sangeribacter sp.
CTCGATCATCTCGCGGAGCAGGTCGTTGCCCTCACGGGTACGCTCGCCCACACCGGTGAATACCGAGAAACCGTTATGACCTTTGGCAATATTGTTGATAAGCTCCATAATGAGCACGGTCTTGCCCACGCCGGCACCGCCGAACAGACCGATCTTGCCGCCCTTGGAGTAAGGCTCGAGCAGGTCGATCACCTTGATACCGGTGTAGAGTATTTCAGTAGAGATGGCCAGGTCATCAAAAGCCGGAGCCGGCTGATGTATCGGGCGCAGATTCTCACGCTTGAGCGGAGCGAGATGGTCGATCGGCTCACCGATGACATTCAGCAGACGTCCCTTCACCTGATTGCCTGTCGGCACAGCGATAGGACGACCGAGATCCTCCACCTTCACACCGCGGCATACACCGTCGGTGCTCTCCATAGCGACACAGCGTACTGTATCCTCGCCTATATGCTGTTCGACCTCGAGGATGAGCTCCTCGCCGTTCTCGCGCTCCACCTTCAGAGCGTTGTAAATCGGCGGGATATTCTCCTTGCCGCCCTCGAACGATACGTCGATAACGGGGCCGATCACCTGAGTCACTTTTCCTATGTTAGCGCTCATAATTGCTTGTCTATATCTTGTGTTGTGAGTTAATTTTTCATCAGAAATGCCAGCCCATGGCCACGAATACGGCCATCAGTATCAGGTTGACAAGTGAAAGAGGCATCAGATATTTCCACTCGAACGCAAGCATCTGGTCGATACGCACACGCGGGAATGTCCACTTAAACCAGATGATCACGAAGGAGATGAAGAAGGCTTTGCCGAGGAACCATACTACCGAGGGGATATAATTCATCACCTCGTTGAAGCCGTCCCAGCCGGCGATATGCAGAGGCATCCAGCCGCCCAGGAACATCAGAGAGGCTATGCCGGATACGATGAACAGGTTGAGATACTCGGCCAGATAGAAGAAGCCGAAGTGGATACCCGAATACTCAGTATGATAACCGGCGGTCAGCTCATGCTCGGCCTCCGGCAGGTCAAACGGGCCACGGTTGGTCTCGGCGGTCGCGGCCACCACATATATCAGGAAGGCGATTATCGCCGGTATGTGGCCGCGGAAGATAAACCAGCCATTATCCTGCGCAAGTACCAGCTCATTGATATTCATCGTGCCGGCAAATACTATGATAGTCAGGATGGCCAGACCGAGAGAGATCTCGTATGACACCATCTGAGCACCGCTTCGCATGGCGCCTATCAGAGTATACTTATTGTTGGACGACCAGCCGGCCAGCAGAATGCCGAGCACACCGACCGACGACACTGCCAGCACAAAGAATATGCCGATATTGTAATTGATAATCTGCAGGCCGTTGCCCCACGGCAGACATGCCAGCATCACCACTGATGAAGTGATCACCAGATAAGGCGCGAGCTTGAAAAGGAAACGGTCCGTGCCTTTCAGACTGATAAGCTCCTTGATAAGGATCTTGAACATGTCTGCGAATACCTGCAGCAGACCCCACGGGCCTACGCGCATGGGACCGAGGCGACACTGGAACCAGGCACAGAGTTTACGCTCGTACAGGATATAGAAAAGTGCGAGCACCGTATAAGTCAGAAGCACAAGTACTCCGATGATGACGCATTCCACAAGCGTGGCCGCCCATTCGGGCATTACACTCAGAAAGGCATCGTTGATGGCGCTTGTCCACTTACCGAAATCGAACATGGGTCAGTTATTGTTGTATCTTGAATTTGATTATCGTATGAATTTCACTCACAGACTCGGATTAACGGTCTATATCGGGTATTACAAAGTCCAGAGCTGCACCGATGGTGATAAGGTCGGCTATCATATAGCCGTTGCAGCAAAGATCCATGACTCCCACAAGATTGAAGCATGGGCTCTGGAAGTGTACGCGGTAAGGAGTCTTCTCGCCGGTGGATTCGATGTATACGCCGAATGTGCCGCGTGATGCCTCCACCTGCTGATACCAGTGTCCGGCAGGCAGCTTGATGATTTTCGGCACGTTGAGCGCGCGGATATCTCCCTCGGGGATATTGTCCACAAGCTGCGCCAGTATACGGCAGCTCTGCTCTATCTCCTTCATGCGCACCATATAGCGCGAATAGGAGTCGCATCCGTCGAGGAGCACTTCATCGAAGTCAAGCTCCGGGTAGATGCTGTAAGGATGCACCTTGCGGCAGTCGCAGCTCCAGTTGGAGCCTCGTCCGCTCGGACCGGTGATATCATAGTTGATGGCCGCCTCTTTAGACAGCATACCTACGCCTACAAGACGGTTTTTAGCGATGACATTGCCGGAGAAGACCTTATGATACTCCTTCAGGCGGTCAGGCATAATCTCAAGCAGATGCTTCACATCCTTAACGAAGTCCGGATGCAGATCTGCTATCACACCGCCGATGACATTATAGTTCATCGACATACGCGCACCGCAAGTCTTCTCGAAAATGTCGAGCACCATCTCGCGCTCGCGGAATCCGTAGAAGAAGGCGGTAGTGGCGCCAAGGTCCATGGCCGTACAGCCAAACGACAGCAGGTGAGAAGAGATACGCATCAGCTCATCCATCATCACACGTATCACCTGGGCTCTGCGCGGCACCTCAAGACCGAGAGCCTTCTCTATACACATGCAGAGGCAGTGACGGTTCTGATGCGCCGACATATAGTCCATACGGTCGGTGAAATGCAGTATCTGAGGATATCCGAGACCCTCGGAGAGCTTCTCGATGCCTCGATGGATATATCCGGACACTACATCAACCTTCTTGATGGTCTCGCCGTCCACAGCCGCACGGAATCTCATCACACCGTGGGTGGAGGGGTGCTGCGGGCCGATGTTGACTACATAATCATCCTCGGCAAACACCTTCTTCGCCACGCGTTTCACCTTGCCATTCTCATCCTCAACGTAGCTGACAGTATCGTCCTCGTTGACCTCGTCATCGAGACGTATCGGATTGAGCTTCGGATCGGCGTCATAATCCTTGCGAAGCGGATGACCCACCCAGTCATTGCGCAGGAACATGCGGCGCATGTCGGGATGGTTGATAAATTTTATACCGAAAAAGTCATAGACCTCTCTCTCCTGGAAATTGGCCACCTTCCAGATGTCCGAGACGGTATGGATCATCGGATCCTTCATATTGTCGCAGACCACTTTGACGGCAAGCATATCCCAGCCTCTTGAAGTGGAGGTGAGATAATACATCACACCGAGGCTATCCTTCCAGTCCATGCCCACCACTGCGGTAAGCACATCGAAGTCCAGACTCTTGTCGTTTTTGAGCTTTAAAGCGAAGTCATGCCATACCTTCTCGGGCACCTGCACTTCGAGGCATTCAGTACCTTCGGCAAACACGGCGTCCGGGCAGACAGCGCTTATCACTTCTCTAATGTCGCTCATTATATCTTATTATATATGAGAATTCTTAATCGATTTGTCCTCTCTCCTCAGGGTGCTCCTTGAAAAACTCCTCGCGACTCTGCTTACGGTTGACGCCGCCGAAGAATTTCTGCACCTTGATCTTGCGCTGCAGCTGCATCAGGCCGTAGAAGAAGGCCTCCGGACGCGGAGGGCAACCCGGGATATAGACATCCACGGGGAGAATCTTGTCCACACCGGGCACCACACAATAGCTGTTTTTGAACGGCCCGCCGCTCACTGCACAGCCGCCGCAGGCTATCACATATTTCGGCTCGGCCAACTGATCATAGAGACGCCGCATGGCGGGAGCCATACGGTGCACGATTGTGCCCTGCACCATTATATAGTCTGCCTGACGCGGAGAGTTGCGAGCCACCTCAAATCCGAAGCGTGCCATGTCGTAACGCGCGGCGCCGAGACTCATAAACTCGATAGCGCAACAGCTTGTGCCGAAACACAGAGGCCACAGCGAGTTGGAGATGCCCCAGTTGATAAGCTTGTCGAGGTTGCCTACCACTACATTCGCACCGCTCGCATTCAGCTCGGCCACGAGCTTGTCGATATATTCGTTGTCCTTGAAGTCCTCGCGCTTCATGCTTTTGATGTTCACTTCCATTTCAACGCTCCTTTCTTCCAGGCGTATGCAAGACCCAGAACAAGAATAACCATAAAGATGCCGATACACAGCAGACTGTTGACACCAAGTTGCTTGGCCACTACCGCCCAAGGATAGAGAAACACAGTCTCGACGTCAAAAATCAGGAAGAGAATCGCGAAGATGTAATAGCCGGCTTTAAACTGCATCATGGACTCGCCGCGAGTCGGGATGCCGCACTCAAACGGCTCCGATTTCTTCACAGAATAGGATTTAGGGGATATCAGGCGCGCAATCAGAAGAGCCGCCACTACCAGCAAGATACCGGTCAGCGTCGCTGTGATGGCCAGTGTCCCATTGCCTATCTCCAACAATAAATTCATATAAATCGTTTGATATTAGTTGGTTACGTCTGTATTTTTATTCTCATGACCCTTTCAGGTCACAAATTTTCTACAAAGTTATTAAATTTTATTAAAAAAATTAAAGAGGATGTTGCAAAACATCCTCTTTTTCATTTTTCAATCAATATTGCACATAACTTCCCTCGAAATTGCCATACATGCCGCCGTTGACTGTATAGCTGCAGATACCCTTGGCCAGGTATTCGCCGGAGGAGGAGAAGCGGAAGCTGTTGAAGATAAATCCGGGATGCTCGGTAAGGGCATCGCCGTCAGCATGCTTGGGTGTCACATTCTCACCCTCTATCACAAAGCCGCTGCGGGTGTAGGTAACATCCAGATCCTCAAGCACTATGAATTTCTGCACCGGCATCTTCTCCGCAAACTTGGCATTGTATATCACCACAATAGCTTTCTTAAGCCCCTTGGCGAAATAGATGCGATAGATGGCCTCCTTGCTGCTGAAGCTGCTGCCGGCGTTGGGACCGGCTGCGATACGGGTCACCGTCTCGCAGCCATAAAAGATGTCGCGCGGGAAACTCTACACGATATAGTCGCCTATAGTGTATTTGAACCGCATCGCTGTATTGATCTGATATACATCCAGCAGACCGGGCACCGGAGTGGGAT
>CAYSJG010000160.1:0-5042 GCA_964431295.1 uncultured Sangeribacter sp.
CTGGCCGACGAAGCCCATTCCTCCAGGGCTGCGGGTGTACGATGGGCCGAAAGCACACGCACTTCATATTCCACTCCGAATTCCTTCAGGGTCTTCCACGCTCCCTCCATCACCTGGAGGTCAGAGGCGGAACCCATAACAATGCCTATCTTCATATTCCTGTATTATACTGCTGAATTATATATCAAAATCAGTTAGTCTCGAATAAAAAAAAGCGAGCAGCCGCCGGTCATCTTCATGACTGGCGGCCACTCGTTATCTTGTTGCTCCGCTTGCGCGGGCGCATGTCTTGCCGTATGATGTTATTGCACGCGTGTCCACATTCTTGCCCGTCAAGTGCTCCCGGACTCGCTTACGAAGTCTGGTGCGCTCTCTGAAGACTGTCTGCATCTTCAGGTGTCGGGATTTGTTTCGGGGGTGGCTCATTGTCGTGCAAGCGGATTGCCTATCGAGTATCCTTTCGGTGATCAAATCACATCGCAAAATTAATAATTTTCCCGGACATGGCAAAACATTACACACAATTAGCATACAATTCGCACACAATTCGCACACACAATTATCTGCACCCCCATTATCCCGCGAGCCGGCTGCTACGCGCCGGGGAAGGTGGCGAAGGTGTAGTCTATATCGGCTTCCTTCATCAGACATTCCGGACACCAATGACCGCCGCTGACCACAAGCCGCGGGGTGGCTTCAAATATATGGCCTTCGCTGCACTTCCATCTGTGCTTCACATCGCCGGGAGACACCTCTCCGCTCTCCACTCTCCGCTCTCCGCTCTCCGCTCTCTCTTCGCCTTTCTTACCCGGCTGCGACGCCGCATCTGCCACTGGACCGAGCCATGCGCCGCCATGCGCCGCGGCCACTCTGCGCAGATCATCTTCGCTAAGAGTGTCGGGATCCATCTCCGGATCATAACCGGGATCCGTCAGCACCGGCACCTCATCATCCGGCCGGCTCAAGTCCTGATTGCTCCACGCAGGGATGGCCCGATAGGCCTCTTCACTGCCATAGAAAGCCTCTATGCGCCTGGTGTCTCCGCTTTCAAACCATGACGCCGGCCCCAGAGGCTTCTTCTTCGCCACACTCTGCATGAAAAGACGCATGACAAAGGCGGGCGCTAATCGCGCCAGTCTGAAATAAAACGGTAGGGTCTTGAGCTTGCGACTGAAGTAATCGCGCGGAAGCTCCTCGCTGCGGAAGTGCATCAGCTCCTCCAGACGGTCCGAATCGGTGTACCATATACCGTGAAAATTATCGGTGACAAAACTCCTGGGACCAAAGACCTTCTCCACGGAGGGACAACCGAGCACTCCGAGCACCATGCCGGTGAATTCATAATTGGTAAGCCGGCTCTTCGCCCCTCCGCCGATATTGTAGAAGCGGCGCCAGAATCGCTCAGGCACATCAGGGCGACACACATGCTCGAGCAGCACGCCCGACTCCTCGTCGGTCACCCATTCGAGCACTCCCCGCATAGGCACATGCAGGGCTATAGGGTCACCGGACTTTTTCAGCAGACCGGCATGCAATATGCCGGTCTGCCGAAGCGAAACCCATTTGCGCAGCCCGGATTGGGCCACTATACGTTCGGCATTGATTTTCGATACGGCATACGTATCGAATTTCGCAGCCTTCATTGCATCTCCGGCACGTCCCCAGATGTAAGGACGCTGTCGCGAACCGTATTGCGATACAGAGCCGATATACACCACAGCGATCTCGCGCCCCTTGTTCTGCTCCGCCATGGCGGCATCCACCACATTGCGTGCGCCGCTGACGTTGACATCCAGGGTACGCCGGGGCATCACGTCTGCCGCAGGAGAGACCAGACCGCCGACGTGGAGCACCACATCCTGACCATTCACGGCCTCGGCCACCGAATCCTTGTCGGTAAGGTCGCCCCACACCACACGCACGCCTTTCTGCTGCAGAGAAGCCAGCGACTTCCTGTTTTTTTTCGACGGACGGGCAAGCACGGTCACTTCATATCCCTGCTCGCCGCGATGACGCATCAGCTCGAGCATGGCGGCGCGCCCCATTACCCCTGTGGAGCCGGTCAGCAATATTTTCCTCATACTTCTGCTCAGATCTCCTCCTTTTTAGGCTTGGACTCGCAGTACACGCAGCGCCATTCGCCGGACTTCACATTGTCCGGACGGAAGAGCGACTCCACATGATGCTCCATATTGGAGATACAGCGGGGATTGCGGCACACATACTTGCCGCGTACGGCATTGTCGGGCACTCCCGCAAATTTCTTGCTCTCATCCTTAGCCCATTCGAGAAGTTTCAGGATAAGGGCCATGCGTACAAACTTACCGTTTTCCACCTGGCGGAAATAAGCCGCACGAGGGTCGCTGTCCACGTCTACCGAGATCTCGTTGACACGCGGCAGCGGATGCAACACGCGCATATCCTTGCGGGCGGCCTTCATCTTCTCGGCATCCAGGACGAAACAATCCTTCACGCGGTCATACTCATCAAGGTCAAGAAAACGCTCCTGCTGAACGCGCGTCATATATAGCACATCCAGCTCGGGCATGACCTCTTCGAGAGTGGAGACCTCCTTATAAGGTATGCCGTTGAGCTCACACACCTCATGCTTCATATAGTCGGGCAGACGAAGCTGCTCCGGGGCTATGAGCACTACCTTGACACCCTTGTAGTTGGAGAGGGCCTTTATCAGCGAATGCACCGTGCGGCCAAACTTCAGGTCGCCGCAGAAACCGATGGTTATATTGTCGAAATGTCCTATTTCACGACGTATGGTCAGCAGGTCGGTGAGCGTCTGCGTAGGATGGGCATGCGAACCGTCGCCGGCGTTGATCACCGGCACACGGGCATTCATGGCGGCCACAAGCGCCGCGCCCTCCTCGAAATGACGCATCGCTATGATGTCGGCGAAGCAGGAGATCACCTTGGTGGTGTCGGCGCAGGTCTCGCCCTTGGACACACTGGTGTTGCGCGCATCGGAGAATCCGAGGACATTACCTCCGAGCTCCATCATGGCCGATGTAAACGACAGACGGGTGCGGGTAGAGGGCTCGTAGAAAAGTGTGGCCAGCTTCTTACCCTTGCAGGCCTCGGCATACTTTTCACGATGAGCGATTATGTCGAGAGCGAGATCGATTATCTCCTCCAGCTCAGACTTGCTGAGATCCGTGGGATCTATCAGATGTTTCATTTTATCTCTTTTTTACCTTTTTCTATTGGAAATCATGTTGCCGTCTCAGGCCTTCATCCAACTTTCGTCGGAGGGATTAGCCATAAATTTACGCAGACGCTGCTCATCCTCGGGACGCACATATCCCTTCTCCACAGCCACCTTGACGAGGGTGTCGAAATTGGAGAGGCTATGATTCTCCACATTTGCGGCGGCAAGGCGGTCAAGTCCTTTCTGCATACCGTAAGTAAAGATTGACACTACGCCGAGCACATCCGCTCCGGCCTCGCGCAGAGCCTCCACGACATCTATGCAACTGCCGGCCGTGGAGATCAGATCCTCTATCACCACTACTTTGGTGCCGGGCATCAGTTTACCCTCTATACGGTTGTTGCGACCATGGTCCTTGGCGCTGCCGCGTACATATCCCATCGGCATGCCGAGCAGATGGGCCGCTATCGCGGCGTGAGCTATGCCGGCGGTGGAGGTACCCATCAGAGTCTCCGCCTGAGGATAATATTTCTTTACCGTGTCGGCGATAGCCTGCTCCACGACATTGCGGGCCTCCGGCGCAGTCAGTATCAGACGATTGTCACAGTATATAGGACTCTTTATGCCGCTGGCCCATGTGAAGGGCTCGTCAGGACGAAGAAAGACTGCTCCTATACTCAGAAGATTTTCTGCTATTTTACGTTCCATCTCTTCGCTTTTTACTCAAGTTTTGGTGTAAAACTTGAAGGTTATGAGGTTATTTGTTTATTTCTGATGTTATATGATTACTATTAGGTTATGGTTTTGCAACCTCTCCGCTCTCCGCTCTCCACTCTCCGCTCTCCGGATCAGCCCTCAAACTCAGCCACACATCTGCGGTAAGCTGCCACGGGGTCGGCGGCGGCGGTAATGGGACGTCCCACCACTATGAAGTCGCTGCCAATGCGTCTTGCCTCCTTGGGATCGGTGACGCGGCGCTGGTCGTCAGCGGCTGAGTCGGCGAAGCGTATGCCCGGAGTCACAGCCATAAACTCTTTGCCGCAGGCCTCTTTGACTATGCCGGCTTCCAGAGGGGAACATACCACGCCGTCGAGGCCGGCCTCCTTGGCATTACGGGCGTAATGCGCTATCGTCTCCCCCATGGCCGACGGGATGAGCAATTGCTCATGCAGAGCCTGCTCGGAAGTGGAAGTCAGCTGCGTCACCGCTATGAGCAGCGGGCGTGTGCCATCGGCACGGGTAAGACCCTCCAGAGCCGCCGCCATCATCTCCTTGGTGCCGGCGGCGTGCACATTCACCATATCCACATCCAGCGCGCTCAGCACACGCATAGCCTTCTTTACTGTATTGGGGATGTCATGAAGCTTCAGATCCAGAAATATCTTGTGACCGCGGCGCTTCAGCTCACGTACGATCTCATTGCCGGCTCCGTAATAGAGCTCCATACCTATTTTCACAAACGGTTTCTCATCCGTGAATTTGTCAAGAAATGCAAGTGTCTCACCGGCAGTCGGGAAATCACAAGCGATTATTACACTACGCTTCATATTCTATAAAAGATTCAAAATTCAAAAATTCAAAATTCCGCCAGCGTCCCGATGCCATACTTGTCCATGACAGCGGGGAGACTCTCCACTATGTCGCGGCAGGCATAAGGATCTACCAGATTGGCGGCGCCTACCTCTACAGCCTTCGCGCCGGCCATCATCATCTCTATGACATCGCGGGCCGAGGACACACCGCCGCAACCTATTACCGGCACACTGCATGCGTGAGCCACCTGGTATACCATCCGCAAGGCCACGGGGAATACCGCCGGCCCGGAAAAGCCACCCATCACATTGGCTATGACGGGCTTGCGGGTCTTCAGATCGATGCGCAT
>CAYSJG010000161.1:0-5026 GCA_964431295.1 uncultured Sangeribacter sp.
CAAAATACTGGAAACTCCGCAATACACTCGCCAAATATAACGACGGCGATAAGCTCCCGACCATGCCACAGCTCATCGAACCCATGGCCGTCAAAGAGTTTGAATTCACGGAAGTGGCGCCGCTCTGGGACAATCTTCCGCAACCGGTCCACGACACCGACATCCGGACCATGGAGGAATACGATCAGGGATTCGGCACCATCATATATCGCACCACGCTTCCCGCACTTCCCGCGCCCTCTCTCCTTACCGTCACAGAACCTCACGATTACGCCAGAATCTTTGTCAATGGCGTATTTATCGGTTCGCTCGACCGACGCAACGGCGAGAAATGCCTGACACTCCCGGCCGTACCTGAAGGTGCACAGCTCGACATACTCGTGGAAGCACTCGGACGCATCAATTTCGGACGCGCCATCAAAGACTTCAAAGGCATCACAGACAGCGTCACCGTCACCATACAGCAGGACGGACAGGATAGGGTAGAGGACCTCAAAGACTGGCAGGTCTACAACATACACGACCTCTATGACACTTACACCTCGATGCAGTTCCGGCCCATACAAGAGGTTTCAGCCACCGACGGACGACTCCCCATTGGAGCCTACCGCGCCACATTCTCCCTCGACCGGACTGCCGACACTTTCCTCAACTTCGAGAGCTGGGGCAAAGGACTCGTATATGTCAACGGGCATCCACTCGGACGCATCTGGGAGATAGGACCTCAGCAGACACTTTATATGCCCGGCTGCTGGCTCAAAGAGGGAGACAACGAGATCATCGTCTTCGACATCATCGGACCCGACAAAGCTCGCAGCGAAGGACTTGCACAGCCTGTACTCGACAATCTCCGGACCTCCGCACCCACGACTCATCGCCGTCCCGGCGAGACTATTGACCTCACGGACCTGAAGCCCGCTGCCGAAGGTGAATTGCAGCCGAGCAACGGATGGCAGCAGATCTCGCTCGATGACACCCACACAGGACGCTACCTATGTATTGAAGCAATCGACGCTTTCGACGGAGGAGATACTGCCGCCATCGCCGAACTGTATGTACTCGACCGCGAGGGACAGAAACTCTCACGCGAGCCGTGGACCATCCTCTATGCCGACAGCGAAGAGGTCACACCCGGCAACCACACCGCCGACAAAACATTCGACCTGCAGGAATCCACATACTGGAGCACCGCCGCTGACGCACCTTTCCCGCACCATATAGTCATCGACCTCAGCGACGACCACGACATCTCCGGACTACTGATACTGCCCAGAATGGAAAGCAACGCACCCGGAGCCATCAGACATTACAGAATTTATATTGCACCGGCCGCAAAACCGCTCATTAAATAGCCAATTATACTGTCCGGACAGATTTTTTTGCAGCCGCAGTCAAATAAATACTACTATACATCGTTATATATATGTAACTTATAAATCTTTGCCTATGACAGAAAACTTTACCACCACATCAGCCCCAAGGCTCAACACTAATAAAGAGACGTCACACATGTGCGCCCATACACCACGTAAATCATCTGTCAACTTCATAAAGCAATTTGCCAGAGCGTATACCGCCATCGCAGGAGTTGCATTCGAACAGATGATACTCAACTAAAACATATTAACCGACACCGTACAAGACAAATCACAATCCTACAGTAATATGAAGAAAAGATACTTGACGGCCTCTCTCATCTCACTTATTATCGGATCCATGACACTCACCGGATGCATCGGCTCATTCAGACTCACCGGCAGTGTCTTGAAATGGAACAACCAGATTGGCTCTAAATTTGTCAACGAACTCGTTTTCTTCGCTTTCTGGGTGCTCCCGGTATATGAAGTCACCTCTCTGGCCGACCTCCTTGTCATCAACTCCATCGAATTCTGGAGCGGACGCAATCCATTGTCCGCATCCACCAAAGTGATCGACACCGACCAGGGAAGATACTCCATCGTATGCGACGGCAAAGGATACACTGTCACACATATCCCCACCGGACGAGACTACAGACTCGACTTCGCTGAGCAGACACAGACCTGGAGTCTCCAATATGACGGACATGACTATCCGCTGATGACTTTCGTGGATCATGACACAGTCAAAATGATCGGACCCGATGGACAGGACAGAATCGTTGACCTCACCCCTGAGGGTGTCCTCGCTTACGAAAATGAAGTCTCCGGAAGAACTTTTTTGACCGCAAGTGTGTTCTAAACACTGAGAGCAATCCTCTCGCTCACATTAATAAAAATCTATAGTTATGAAACCTGTTCATCTTATATTTTCAGTTATCGGCGGCGCGCTCGCCGGTGCCGCACTCGGTCTGCTCCTCGCTCCTGAAAAGGGGAAAGACACCAGAAGCAAAATCGCCGCTATCCTCAAAGATAAAGGCATCTGCCTGAAGAAAAAACAAATGGAGGATCTCGTGGACGAAATCGAAGATCAAATCGAACAACATATCTAATCAACTATATAAGACCCCTTCTAACAATGAAAGCACTCAATGTACTTTACGCTTTCCTCGGCGGAGCTATCGTAGGCTGCGCTGCAGCACTCCTTTTCGCTCCGGAAAAAGGAGAGGATCTCAGAGCTAAAATCGTGAAGATACTCCGCAAAAAAGGTATCAAAATCAGCGATGCTGAAGTCGACGAACTCGTAGCTGAACTCTCCGGAGAGGAAGCTTAATAAATAACATTCTTAGATTCAGGGGATTGGCGGTCCGTGACTCCATTCCCCTGAATTCAGATTATACCACTGTCATCCTCCAACCGGAATATTTGCAAAATCATGAAAATAGGCGACGAAATCAAAGGACTCTTTACCGACGGACAAGAGTGGCTCAAACTGCAGATCGAATACTCCAAGTATACGCTCGCTGAGAAAATCACCATTCTCCTTTCCACTCTCATCCTCGGAGCGGTATGTCTCTTGCTCGGAATTGTGGTCCTCATACTTCTCAGCTTTGCGCTCGTACATGTTTTCGAGCTCTTCATGCCTTCCGGATTCGCTTACCTTAGCGTCGCCGGCATTCTCATGCTGCTTATACTATTCGTATATCTGCTCAGAAAGCCGCTTCTCCTCAATCCGATTGCCAGACTCATCAGCAGACTTATCATCGGCAACACCAATAAGTAATCAAGCAACTATTAACGCCCTATGAATAAGATAGATATTAACCGCCTGGAGGATAACATCAATAAGAAGGCCGACATTGAGATGGAAGTCACTACACCGCCCGGACTTACCATTGACGAGATCCGATACCGCAGAGCACTCCTCGCACTCAAGAAGGACTTCTGCAAAGAGAAAATGCTCCGACATAAGGACCGTCTGCTCAGAAGTGCCAACGAAAAAGACGGCAAACCTGTCAAGATATTGGGCTTCACACCTAAAAGCGGCACCTTCCTCGCCAAGATTGCCGGAGGACTCAATATGTTTGACTATCTCATGATCGGCATATCTGCATTCAAGACAACTAAAAGATTAATCAGAGTCTTCAGGAAATAACCGCTCCACACTCTGACCGCTGACACCATACGCCGGGACTGCATCATACCTCTCCCTCCATTCCCTATCATCTATATTACAATCTATCCTCTCTCTCGCGCGCCATACCTTCACAATGAAAGACTATACACTTGCCCGCATATCCCTCACTCCCTTTACTGAGGATGCCGCCGACCTGCTCGCCGCATTTCTCGCAGATGCTGATTTTGAATCATTCCAACAAGTGCCGCCGGAGGAGAACGACAATTCCCACACCGGTCATCTGCTCGCATATATCGACGACACACTCTTCAGGGCCGACTCTGTAAAGAGCATACTGCAGGAGTTTCCCATGCAGACACAGCTCGAGGTGGAATTTGAGAAAATTCAGGGCACTGACTGGAATCAAGAATGGGAACGCAATTATTTCCAGCCCATTGAGATTGAAGGCAAATGCGTTGTCCACAGCACTTTCCACAAAGATGTGCCTCACGCTGAATACGACATTATCATTGACCCGAAGATGGCTTTCGGCACCGGTCATCACGCCACCACCTGCATGATGATACGCCATTTGCTCAGCATGGACCTCCGGCATAAAAAGATCATTGATATGGGCACCGGCACCGGCATACTGTCCATTCTGGCCGCCATGCGTGGAGCCGACGATGTCACCGGTATCGAAATAGACCCGGGAGCCTGTGACAACGCGCGTGAAAACGTCGCACTCAATAATGTCCGCGTCAATCTGATACAAGGTGATTCCGCCGCGCTCGCCGAGCTGCAGCCGGCTGACATTTTCCTCGCCAACATCAACCGCAATATAATCCTCGCCGACCTCGCCCGATATGTCAAAGCTCTCCGTAAGGGAGGTGTCATGATATTCAGCGGTTTTTACAAGCAGGACATACCACTCATAGAGAGGGCCGCAAACCGCCTCGGACTCATCCTCGACTCTCAGATGGAAGATCCGGAGGGATGGGTAGCGGTCAAATTCCACTCCTGAAGCCTCGCGACATTTTGCAAGACGCGATCTTTGAGATGCGATCTTTGAGACGCGATCTCTGAGATGGGGGCTTATTCGTCAGGCGCTTCAGGGGGATTAAAAGGCGCACCGAAGGAGGATGAATAGCCGTCATTGTGTCCCGGATGTGTCTTTACAATCTCGGAAGCCAGACGTATCACATTGTTGCCGACACGACCGTTGATACCGTCGAGCACATGCATCAGTCGCGCCTTATTCCTCATTCGCTCCGCAGCCTGACGCTCCACAGCCTCCTTACCATTTAATAATGTACTTGCCCCTTCACCGGAGTCTGCGAAATCTTCGCTGCCAAACAGCGAAGGGGTCTGCGGCACATCTGCCGTAATCCCGCTCAGCAACACACCGCCGCGCTTATACAGCGCCCCGGGTCTATAAATGGCGTCAAGCAGTCTGCCCGCACACTCCACTATCGCCACAGTGTCGCTCGTAGGACTGCTCAGCTCCGCAGACGCCTCAGGTGCAAGATACTCGCTCTCCGTATGAAAACGG
>CAYSJG010000162.1:0-4900 GCA_964431295.1 uncultured Sangeribacter sp.
TGCAGTATTGATGGTTGCCTTATTAAATATCTAGAATTATGATTTCCGCCTAAATATATATTGGTTTGATATACTTCTCCTGTATTTCGATTATTGATAGAATAAGTTCCTAAAGTATGTCCGACCACTGCTATTCTGCATTTGGAATAATCTTCCATTGGCTCGTAGATATCCGAGTATTTAAATGGTATTAACGTACGACCTTTATTGTCAATACATCCCCATAGCTTATCCAATTTTACCCAATAAAAATCTTGTTCCCATTTAAAGTTTTCTCTTAAATCCATCCATAATTGCCAATTATTATCTCTTTCTGAAATTTTTGTAGAATTATTAAAATCAGAATAAATTGCAGGGATTACTAGTCGAAAAGACTCATCCAGAAAACCCCAACAATTGTCTTTTATAAATGGGTACAGTTTCCCTCTACGTGGGTGGATATAATCCGGATTGACTTTCGATATTTCTGATAAAATTTTTTCAATATGCGATTTAGAAAGTAAGCTATCATTAGTAATTTCATGTCGAATCATTTCTAAATCGGGGATTTCCAACCTCAACTCATAGATTCTTCCTGACTCTAATTTCGAGCCGAAATTTACCATTAATGGTTCAGAATTAGGGCATTTCACCCTCAGATATTTACTTTTAGGAGCAAGATAACACCAATATTCAGAGGTGTGATATTCACAATCACCGATTATACTCCCTTCAAATGAAGCTTGTGAAGATGGTACAATGACCTTTACTAATGCGCAGACATTTCCATTCATATCTGTACGGCGAATAGGTACAGTCATTAATTCCATCTCCTGAATTGAAAATGACTTAACTTTTATTTCTTGTGCATTTATAGTGGATGTGATAAATAGTAAAAATATTACGCTAGTCACTTGAATTATACCATTCATAAGATATATCTTTATCATATGAGTATATTTCTCTGAATATAGAAACTTGATAGAATAATGCATAGAACCATGCTTATTCTATTGTTACCATCTTGAAGTCTTCAAGAGTCCCGGGCGTTGAAATGGACGAACCTTCTGTCAGACTCCTGAAATTCATCTTGATTCTTAATTTTGCATTTGGCGAAATAGCTACAATCGTTGCTTTAAAACCACAATAATTGTTATCTATATCATTCTTTGTAATTGTCCACCCTTGACCTTTTAATACTTTAATCCACGTATCATAAGAATTTCCTTGCTGAAATCCAAACTCCTCCCAAAGTGGAGGGAAATTATTTAATCCTTCGGTATATGCTATCTCATTAAAATAACCTTTATTCCCCCTATCCCAAAAGGTCAGACCTAAAGATTTACAAGTCGTGTAATCTTCCCCAATATCTAATAAATGGACAGTATTATATGCATCATACCATGTGGAATGACCGATAATGAGTCCATCAATAGGGAATAAACCACCCATCGTTTGCGCAACAGAATCTTTCTTTTTTACTTTTTTATTTGTCGCTTTTATCCGGTCCATTAAATGGCTATTTTTTTCATTAGAAACAGATTTTAATACAAAGCCACCAAAATACAAAGTATTAGGAGAATCTAATCCGCATCCATCTTGACCATTATCGAATGTAAGCTCGAAACGAAAGAGACCATTAGGAGCTGTAGCCTGAATTTTAGCATATAATTGATCTTTGTTGTCGTATTGCTTTACACGAGGTGACACTTCAATGTCCATTCTAAATCCCAATGATTCAAAAAGGGACCACCACTCGTTGTAGGAAAGTGCAAAATCAAAGCCATATCGTAACTTCCATTCACTTGGGATGTCAAAAATTTGCATATAAGTTATAGCCTTTGAATCTTCATTGAAATTGTTGGACCAGCTTATACCATTTGTGTCAAAGTCTAGATAACTTCCTGATTCATTTACATTATATCCAATGTTTCGGGCATCCTCAAAAGTGCTTTTACCTAATATGATTCCATTAACAGGGAAAAAAGCATCAATATAATTTTTAATTTGCTTTTTCTTATTATGGTTTTGTTCATTATATTTAGATATCCGCGCAGCGACGTCCCCTCTCAAATGACCTATATTATACCCTACATTGCCGTCAACTTGAACATCCATGTAATATGTGCGCTTACTCTCTATCCTCTCAATACCGAAATTGGGAAAAGAAATAATTGTGTTTTTAAAATTTGGATGCTTCAACTGGAGATTTTTCGTCCCTGCAGGTAAATATACCCAGTATTCTGAGCCGTCACGAGTTACGGTTCCAATAATGGATCCTCCAAAAGTGATATTTGATAATGTGGCAGAAATTTTTATTAATCCACAAGGAGTTCCATTAAGATCATTTCGAGCATTTGTACATGCAGATAAATCCGTTTGAGATTCACGAATTGATTTAATTTCAAAATCTTGTGCAAATATTAACTGCATTGCTGAAAACAACACAAACAATATAATTATCCTTTTCATAACTGTCAAATATGATGTTATTCTTATGGGATGAAGAAGTCATCAAGAGTGAACACTCCGTCTTTGGCTACAGCTTGATCAGGTTGCCATGTGCGAACGTGAATCTGCGGTTTTTCGGGATCATTGAAATCCCAAAGAAGGAATAGCCAACCTTCATCATAATACGAACCGGCACGCCATTTTTGATGAAGTGTTACTCCGTATATGCCTTTCTTAGCTCCATGACTCATTACAGAGATATGGTCGAATTCAACTTTGACACGACGAGTATTAAAAATGTTAGCTAGTTTTTTAATATATTGGTCTTTGCTCTGTATGGAATACCTTACTTCAGGTTTTAGATGTACGTTGTTATCGCCACTCACTTTTCTAGTCATTATAACGCTGCCAGTAATTATTAAAGCATCATCACTATAAATTTGATTGAGAGCTTTAATATTCTTCTCATTGTAATAACAACGGAAATCCTCAACCCATTTTAGAATCTCTCTACGTTGCTTTGTATCTGAAACACCTCCCACAAGTGTTGATGTCAGCATGGTTTCAACATCTTCCTGCAAATCCCATGCAAAACGGACACCAGTTATAATACCTCGTTTATTGAGGGATATAACGAGTTCTCGGTTGAGAGGATCGGTATATGTTGATGGTTCCTGAGGTTTAACGGTAACGGGAATCTTACGGACCTGAAAGCCCTGAAAATCATTGAGACAGTTAGAGATATTCGTTTCTTTATTACACTCGAAATGAGCATCTCTCCATAGGTCTTGCAAACGTTCTTTTGCTCCGGGCTCCATCTGAGAGGAAGAAAGCACGGACAAATCCAATGCAGTCCCGGCATTCCCGGCACGGTTAATTTCTGTCAGCAATGTCGATATATTGTTTTCCATCGCTGTACGTGGAGCGTTGCCGGTATTTGACCGTGCATCAAACTGGAACCGTACAGTAGCCCCCACATATAAGCAACACAATGCCGTCAATGACGATATGATAACTCGTAAGTATCTCATTTGTACCATACTATAAATTTGCAATTTGAATAGTTTACAATATTGTCAATACTGTTTGTTTTGTAATTCAATCGATCTGTATCGTTTTTAGGAGAAAGGAACGCCAATACGCCTGCATCGGCATCAAAAAGAATAGCATACGCATCATTGGGTACAACGTTCCATTGCTGCGTACTTCCAGTCTCCGTAATTTTTCCTAAATTCTTATAATGAATTATCATGGGCTTGAGTTCAGTCCATGTATTTTGTATAGTCAGAGCCTCAAGAATATCCGAAGGTAATGGCGGCACATTTGTAGTTTGCTGGTTATTCGGCTTACTTGGAACAAATGTAAGGTTACTATTTTGAGAATGACTCACTGAAGATGTGTATGAATTGTTCTGATGAGATTGAAGCTGAGGTTGAGAGTGTGGTTGACTCTGTGATTGCGAATTATTCCCAATCACTACTCGTGATTTACTCTGCATTTTCATCATATCATCAACCGATAAATAGAGAAAAACAGTATGTTGGCCATTTTGGAAGCTCCTGATTTCTTTGGCAACCGGTTGCAAATCGGACGACTTCAATTGTTCCAATCCTTTTTCTACACGTATCTCATTGCAAGATATCATCAAATCGGTCAAAGAATTATCATAGGCTATATCGGCATTTGAACTAAAGCTCTCCCCGTAAACATATGTGGCATCGAGCTTTATTTCGTCCATTTTCTTTTCCGATTCTTCGGGAGAATCAGCGTAAGCTAATACTGGAATGCAAACGCATACCAGAATCATGCAAAGCGAAAGGAATTTACTTGTTATAATTAATCTTTTCATCTTTAGATTTCGTTCTGTATGGTTGAAAAAGATTATCAACATTATTAGTAGGTATATAGAGGCTGGCTCGGGCCTTTATAGTTCCGTTACCAGCTATTACTTCACCAGGGTTACATTCTATGCTTAAAACATGGTCGTAACCTTGATGTCGATTGAATAAGAATAAAGCTCCTTTCAGGTTCCCGTTCTCAAAGCTCTCTACTCCCCAATAAGGAGTGCAACCATCAGACTCGGCGACGGCCAAAAGATACGATAACGGAATTGTAAATGTCTCGCTCTCTCCATATTCGTGTTTCAGCACTTTTACTTCAATTTTAGGATCTCCATAAATTGAGGACGGATACAGAAACATATCAGCGATGGACTCAAGAGGATATTCCGTACTCCAGACAGGTGTCAAGGTATCCTTGAAATAAAGAAATATGTTTGAAGTAATATCTTTATTAAGATATGTCCCACCCGGATAAATATAAAGGTCTGCTTTATACGGCTCCAGCCGCATAGTATCCAAATCTTCATAATGACGCTGTGATACACCACCTTTTTTTAGTTTAGCTATCAGGGTAATTTCGATTTTAGTACGATTACCATTTTTTGCTACATCATATCCAAGAGGTAGTG
>CAYSJG010000163.1:0-4864 GCA_964431295.1 uncultured Sangeribacter sp.
CAACCAATCCTTCTGTTAACCTTAAAATCTAATACCATGAAAAACTCACTGCAAAGATAACGCATATATTGTCAAAATATGCTGTACAACATATAAAAAATGATTGTACTTAACATTATTTAACATCTAATCCCTCCAGATAAGACTCCATCACATAAAAAAATATTATCTTTGCAGACGAAAAGAGCGCGCGTGGCGTAATTGGTAGCCGCGCTAGACTTAGGATCTAGTGTCTCGCGACGTAGGGGTTCGAGTCCCCTCGCCCGCACCGTCAATATCATTTAATTGAAGGAGGGTGTATCAGAATTCTGATGCACCCTCCCACTTTTTTCGACTTCGTCTCTGCGTTGTCACAGACCGTTCAGTGAATCAGCCACATCATAGCATTATGGCTGATTTCCGGAGATTCGCAGCACTTTGGCACCGGTGCGGGCATTTATCAGCGGATAGTATAACGACTGCGCCTCCGCGGTACCGCTGCTGTATACACCGTCGCGGTCAGCAGTCACTTCATAACTGATTATATGCACGCCGGGGGTCAGACGGCTTATATAGATATTGGTGGCTGTATTCAAAGGCTCCAACACATATATCAGGCCATCATCAAATTTATTCTCGGTCAATTGCTCCACCGGCTCCATGCAGGCGCCGCGATTGTCGCGTATCATCACATAATCCAGCGGACGATCAGTTTTGAGAGTCAGTGTCACACGCACTCTGTCACCTTTGCTGAATCTGTCAGATGCCTTACCTACCATACTGCACAGGGAGTCTGTCAGCACGGGATACTCAGCCTTCTCTATGGTAAGCTGGCTCATGCCTCGGGCCTGAACATCCTTCAGCGGGGCGACATACTGCGCCAGCACACCGCCCCAAGCCGGCGTACCGGCCTTGCGGCGTATCTCCAGACGCTTGCCGGCACACTGCGCCGGATCAAGACTCAGCGTGAAACTTCCGGGCACACCGGCTACTTCAGAGAGGTCCAGCGGACTGCCGTCAAGATATATCCTCACGCCACCACGCGGGCTTTCACTCACCGGAGATGTGGAAAGAACGGCATCCGCCACTATCACTACATTCGCCGCACACAGATCATTGTGCCAATCCGTGGTCTGACGACTCAGCAACAGATACTGACGCAACTGCTCTATCGCCGGATCTCCGGGCATTATCGCGGCAAAACTTCTGAGAGCCGTGGCCTCTGTCGCTATAGGAGACATCAGAGACAGCAGACTCTTGTCATCGCCGTCAAACCACATACCCTTCTCGGGAGTGACAGTGGCAAACTGGCGCACTGACTCCATGACACTGCGCGCGGTCACATCATCGCCGGCAAAATGCAGCAGATCGGCGGCAAGACATTTTGTGGAGATGCTGTAATTCTTCCACTCCTTGCGCACATCGGCGAGCAACTTCGCATGTATCTCCTTGACGATGCGGCTCTCGGGAATACAGAAGGCATTACGCGTCAGGAAATATCTCATATCATAGGCTGTGGGACGATATTCAAGCCCTCTCTCGCGCAGACGCTGATACTCCTTCTCCATACTCTTGTCGCAATAAGCCACTCCCCTCTTTATCATGCCGTCGATGTCACCGAAACCTTCGGCGGGGATATTGCCTGCGCTTTTAAGCATGGAGAGCCCGAAGAGCACTTCACCGGATATAAACGCACTCGACTGCATACCCTTCAACCAGCTCCAGCCGCCGTCGGAAAGCTGCAGGGCGGCAAGACGGTCCACAAGAGAGCGTGATGTACTCATCACCTTGCCGGCATCTGTCAGCGAGACAATGCTGCGCATGCGCGCGGTCTCGCTACGGGCCGAATTGAGCCACGGAGTGGCCTCTATGGCTGACATCTTCAGAGATTCATCTTTAAGGAGAGGTGACTCGAGTGCGGCAGAGTCACCCTCGGCCACCACACGGCGCAAGGCCGCAGCGAGCAGCGGACTGCGCCGCAGGACTGAGGCACCTGTAAGATTTGAATACAACGCATGTATCAGCGAGACAGCCGACTCACCCTCCGGACGCAATACGCCGCTAAGTTGCATCAGCACATTCCACTCGGGATTGTCGCAATATTCGAGCGTCACCGTATTGCCGGGACGGGTCTTGAGAGCCTTCGGCAGTTCGAGTTCATAGCTCTCGGAGGATGAATCCATATAGAATGTCATGGCATCACGCACGGGTTGGGAGGCCGGCAGAATCTCTACCGACGACTGCTCACCATCGCCTCCGCGCTCTGACCATGCCTTCACCCGCAGCCCTACGGAAGAGAGGTCCGAAGGCACTGTGTAATCCACACCGAGAGTGCGCGAGGCTGACGCATTCATCCGTATCCCCTGATAATCACTCCGCGCGAGCACCTCACCGGTGGCGATGTCATACACCTCCAC
Source organism: uncultured Sangeribacter sp. (assembly GCA_964431295.1). Classification (GTDB taxonomy): domain Bacteria; phylum Bacteroidota; class Bacteroidia; order Bacteroidales; family Muribaculaceae; genus Lepagella. The sequence continues at coordinate 2,397 of CAYSJG010000163.1, forward strand.
AAAGGCCGACACCGTCAGCGGCTGACCGAAATTGTTAAACACCTCAGCCTCGATACGGGTCTCGTCACCGGTGCGCAAAAAGCGCGGGGCGTTCATCTGCACCATCAACGGCTTTGAAGCCACTGCCTCCATAGCTGTATAGGCGCTCTCCATATTATCGGGATTGTAGCATATCAGCTGGAGACGCCACGTGGTATTGAAATTCGGTACGATAAAGTCTATGGACAATTCACCCTCGCCGTCGCCGGCAAGCAGCGGACGGAAGAAGGCCAATGGACATTCATCAGACCGCAGCTCTATCTCACCGGCAGAGTCTTCAGCTGCACTCTCGCCTTCAGCAGGAGCCGATTCGGCTACAGCGTCCTCCATCACCATCTCCTTATCCGCTTTGGCCGCCATCTTCATAGACCTTGTGGTGCTCACCCTGGCGTTAGAACTGTACGCCAACATGTCATAGACTTCGCGTCCTTCGCCAAGATACAGATTGCAACCGTAAAAATTCCACTCAGGTGCAGACGGCACTCTCAGGGCTCTGTACTCTGTATACGCCGACATCTCCACATATACACTTTTTTTCTGTACAGATGAGACTGACATATCGCCGCAGTAATTGTAATAGCGTCGGCCACGGGGATTGAAACTCCAGTCAAAGGGGGTGATGGCATTAAGAGCCGCGTTGCTCATCACTGCGATTCCGGCAGGAGAGGACAAGGGCTGACCACCTTTGCTCACACGGAATCTCCATGACTCGGTAGCGCCGGGAGAGATCTTATCGCGGAAGGTCTCGGTAATTATCTCCGGCTGCTCTTTCTCCTCAGCGGGATACACCGTGACTGTCTCGCTGTCACCTTCAAGATTGTGCAGGGCGCAGAATTTCACCTTAATCCGCTCGCCGGCCGACGGAGCGGGCACCTCGACACTTCGCATTGTCCCGTCACCCTTAAGCCAGCGCGCTTCCACTATTTTATTATCATTGCTGCGACATATCTGCATCAATATCCCGGCCGGAGACCATGCGCTCCCCACGCGCACACTTACAGAGCGCACTCCGGGTGAGGCGTAAAGCTTCTGTTCGGGCGACCAAACAGCCGCCGAGGAGGGACACTCTCTGTCGTTGAGCCGCCACACGGTCACATTACACACCACTGTATCGGCTGACTCACACATGAAGCGCATCTTGTATTCCCCTGACGGCAGATAAGAGGATTTTATACGCAGCTCCGGGGATTCGAATCTGCCGTGCAGCATCGCCTGTTTGCCGGCCACGCTTTCTATCTCATATGCCACCTTGCGCACTGCGGGATTGCCCAAGGCATCCCGCACCTCGACACGCAGCGATATGCTGTCACCTGACTGCGAAGAACCCTCGCCGAGCTGCAGACGGGCAGGTATCGAAGGAGAAATCGTATAGTGCTCACCGACAGCAAACCGTAATGGAGACGAAACCTGAGTCTCGCCGGTCGCGGAGGTGGCGGACGCCACTGCGCTGAACACGCCGGGACGACTCTTCATTTCGCGAAGCAGGGAGTCAGGTATAGTCACGCTGAAATTACCGGAAGCATCGGTCTGCGCATTGAAATTGTAACTACGCTTGGGAGAGCTCTCCGGACGGTACCAGCGCCACATCCAGATTCTATACTTAAGATTGACATTGACTTTGACATCGGAGAGAGGCATGCCGGAGTAAGTGGAGACATTACCTGTAAGCGACACATCGCTGCCAGCGCCGAGATCCGGCTTGGACATCGTCACGCGAAATGTAGGCTCCTTATATTCCGACACCTCGAAGCCGGCGCCAAACTCTCCGAAAGTCTCCGCTTTCTGTCCTCTCTTCGCGCTGTTCAATTCGCCGAAGATACTCCAACGACCGGTCATTCTCCCCTCTGGTATCAAGAAACTGCCGACCACACGGCCAGAAGCATCGGAAATTCCGCTTATATCGGCAACTGTCTCGCCGTTGCTGTCACGCAGCAAAAACTTCACCTCCTCATCCGCGCAGCTCTCAAGAATATTGTCGCGCATTGAGGAGATCACAGCCACAAAATGCACCGAATCGCCGGGATGATATATCGCCAGGTCTGTCAAAATATCGCCTGTCAAATATCTCTTGCCGGAGACTCCGATACTGTTACGACGGCCGTAATACCTGAAACTGATCCGATTTTCCGCGCTGTCACGCTGCGCTGTGACACAGCAACTGCTGAAAGGACTCTTAGCAAGCCCCTCATCATTTGTGCTGACACTTTCCCTCCTCTTCGGCTTATTGTAATTCTCTTCCGTGAAGGTCACGTCAGCTTTGGCCGGCAGACCCGTCCGACCGTCCACTATATATATCGACCCGTCGCTGCTGTCGCTCATTTGTATGTATGACAAGTCGGAGACATTTAGTGTAAGGAAGCAATTATGATCCTTCCTGGCCTTTACAGAAGAGAGCGACTCTTTGTCAGCCACCACCAGTGCATAGTATC